>JAUHYB010000085.1 GCA_030426745.1 bacterium | reverse complement strand
ACCCCGGACGACGCCGAGGAACAGCTGCAGCGCGCCGAAGCGCTCGTGCGCCAGGGCCGCGAGGTCTTCCGGCACGAGACCTTCGGCAACGAGACCTTCTGGGGCGACGCGCTGCGCATCCACGAGACCCTCGCGGGGGCGGCGAACGGCGGCGTCGGGCCGGGCGTGTCGCCGGCGACGGCGCTGGCGGTCGGCCTGAAGGTCGACGCGGACGCGTTGCCGGACGACGTGAAGGGCGCGATCGCCGCGGGCGACCTGGACCTGGACGACCCGGCGAACACCTTGGCGCTGCTGCAACTCGACGCGGTGGTCGGCGTGACCGGGCGCTTCGAGAACGGCCTGTTGACGTCCGTCGGCGTGAACTGCGCGCTGTGTCACTCGACCGTCGACGACTCCTTCGCGCCGGGCATCGGTCGCCGGCTGGACGGCTGGCCGAACCGCGACCTGGACGTGGGCACCGTGATCTCGCTGGCGCAGGACCTGTGGCCCTTCTCCAACCTGCTGGGCGTCGACCAGGACGCGGTGCGCGACGTGCTGGCGAGCTGGGGGCCGGGGCGCTTCGACGCGCACCTCCTGCTCGACGGAAAGACCGAGCGCCCGGACGGCGAGGACAGCGCCGTGCTGCTGCCCGCGGCCTTCGGCCTCGGCGGCGTCAACCTGACGACTTACACGGGCTGGGGGTCGATCACGCACTGGAACGCGTTCGTCGGCAACCTCGAGATGTCGGGGCACGGGCGCTTCTTCGACCCGCGGCTGGACGACGCCGTGAAGTTCCCCGTCGCGGCCTTCGCGGGCTTCGGCGACGTGACGACCGAGGACGACCGGGTGACCGCGCTGCTCGAGCCGCTCCAGCTGTACCAGTTGACGCTGCCGATCCCGACGCCGCCCGCGGGCTCGTACGACGCCGAGGCGGCGGAGCGCGGGCGCGCGCTGTTCGAGGGCGACGCGAACTGCGCGTCCTGTCACGTGGCGCCGATCTTCACGGAGCCGGGCTGGAACCTGCACACGCCGGACGAGGTCGGCATCGACGACTTCCAGGCGATGCGCTCGCCGACCGAGCGCTACCGGACCACGCCCCTGCGCGGCCTGTTCACGCGCGCGACGGGCGGCTTCTACCACGACGGGCGCTTCGCGGACCTGCCGGCGGTCGTCGAGCACTACGACGCCACGATGACGTTGATGCTGACCGTCGACGAGAAGGCGGACCTCGTCGAGTACCTGAAGTCTCTCTGATGTCGATGTGCCGCGGGCCCGCGCGATGGATCGCGGGTTCGCGGCGTTCCGGTCCGGGGAGGCGCGGGGGCGCGCTGGTGGTTCGATCCGCGCGTGGTGGGGAGGGCGACCAGCGCGCGATCACCGCGCGGACCAGCGGGCGGACCAGCGGGCGGACCAGCGGGCGGACCAGCGGGCGGACTGGCGGGCGGACTGGCGCCCGAGCTGACGCGCGACCTAGCGCGCGACCAGCGCGATCGCCCAGGCGCCGAGGAACAGGGCGCCGGCGGCCCAGCCCCACGCGGCGCGCGCGCGGCGGCCGGGCGTGTGGTCGGCGGAGAGCTTGGCCGCGGCCGCGCCCACGCCGATGCCGCACAGGAAACCCGCGAAGTGCGCGCCGACGTCCGTGTTGTCCGTCATCGGTCGCGTGATGCCGGACACGGGGTTGAACTCGGTCTCGCCGACGCCGTAGAAGCCGAGGAGCAGCGCGGCCGCGATGAACGGGATGACCTTCGCGGCGGCCGTGCGGCCCAGCTGCAGGTTGCGGAACCACTGCGTCGCGGCGAGGGCGCCGACCGCGGCGAAGACGGCGGTGGAGGCGCCGACCGAGAGGTGCGGCGCGCCGACGACGATCGCGTTCAGCAGGTTGCCGAGGGTGCCCGCCAGCACGATGACGAACAGCGCCGGGCCGGGACCGAGCACCTGCGCGAGGAACGCCAGGAACAGCGAGCCGAACACCAGGTTGCTGGCGAGGTGCGTCAGGCTGCCGTGCAGGCCGAGCGCCGTCGCGCCGCGCCACACCTCGCCGTCCAGCATCGCGCCGGCGTCCGCGCGGCCGACCTGCTTCCAGTTCACGCCGAAGGCGCGGCCGAAGTCCAGGCGGAAGAAGACGAGCAGGGCGGTGACGTACGCGCCGACCGCGATCCACACGCCGTCGTACACGCGCAGCCTGGCGGTCGGCGGTTTGGTGCCGCGCCCGGTGTTCTCGGCCTGGTAGCCGGCGAGCTCCTGCAGCGCCCAGTCCGCGTCGCGCGGGCTGACCAGGATGTGGCGGCCGCCCGGTCCGTTCACGACGCGGTGCCGCACACCGACCGACGACAGCACGAGCGACAGCTCGCGCACGAGCGCGGGCGACGGGCTGCGCAGGATCTCGACCTCGCCGACGGGGGGCGGAAGCGTCATGTGGTCAGCGAGCGTCGCGTGCGAGCCGCAGTCCCGAGAACTGCCACCGCGCGCGCGCCGGGAAGAAGTTGCGGTAGGTCGCGCGGAGGTGGTCCGACGCGGAGGCGCACGAGCCGCCGCGCAGGACGTACTGGTTCACCATGAACTTGCCGTTGTACTCGCCGAGCGCGCCGGGCGCGGCGCGGAAGCCCGGGTAGGGGGCGTAGGCGGAGCTGGTCCACTCCCAGCAGTCGCCGAAGAGCTGGCGCGGGGCGTCGGGGTCGGCGTCGGCGGAAGGATCGGGCGGGAGCGGCGTGTAGACCGCGCGCTCGCGGAAGTTGCCCGCGACGCTCCGATCGCGCGCGGCGCGCTCCCACTCGAACTCGGTGGGCAGGCGCGCGCCCATCCACGCGGCGACGGCGGACGCCTCGAACCACGACAGGTGGGTCGCGGGGTCGGCGTCGCGCACCGCGTGCGTGCCGTGGAGGGAGTGGCGATGCCACACGCCGTCGCGCTCCGTCCAGTAGAGCGGCGCGCGGCGCTGCTCGGCGCGGGCTTCGGCCCAGCCCTCGTCGTGCCACAGCTCCGCGCGCTCGTACCCGCCGTCCTCGATGAAGGCGCGGACCTCGCCGTTCGTGACGAGGCGGTCGGCCAGCTCGTAGTCGACGAGCTGCACGCGGTGGCGCGGCGACTCGTTGTCGTAGGCGAAGTCGTGGGGGGACCGGTCGTCGCGGCGGTCGTCGTGCCCGACCTCGTGCGCGCCGCCCTCGAAGGCGTGCCAGCGGAGCGGCGCAGCGTCACCGGCGGGCGGCAGCGCGGGTTCGTGGTACCGCGGCGCGAGCGGGTTCATCGACAGCACGTGCTGGATGTCGGTCAGGATCAGCTCCTGGTGCTGCTGCTCGTGCTGCAGCCCCAGCTCGACGACGCGCGCGAGATCGGCGTCGCCCGCGCGCCGCTCGAGTTCGCGCTCGAGCGCCTCGTCCACCCGCGCGCGATACGCGAGCACCTCGCTCGTGCCGGGCCGCGTCAACAACCCGCGGCTCGGCCGGTGGTACTGCGGACCGACGCCGTTGTAGTACGAGTTGAAGATCACCTCGTACCCCGGCTCCCCGACCGGCGCGGCGCCGCACACACGCCGCAGCACGAACGTCTCGAAGAACCAGCTCGTGTGCGCCAGGTGCCACTTCGTCGGGCTGACGTCGTCCATCGACTGGACGGCCATGTCCTCCGCGGAGAGCGGCGCAGCGAGCTCCAAGCTGACGGAGCGCGTCCGTCGGTAACGATCGAGGAGCGTCACGGGTGGGGGGCGATCGCGCGGGGCCGGCGGCGGGTCGATCGCGAAGCGAGCGAGAGAGGATAGCGGAACGAGTCGGGGAGGCGAAGCGGGATGCGCGGGAGGTCGGCGTCGAGCGGCGGCGGGTGCGGGCGGCCGGGAGCGCTGCATCGCGCGCCGGCGCGCCGGGCTGCGGGGAGTGGCAGCGTGGGGCGTGGGGCGTCGTGGAGCGGACTGCGGGACAGCGAGTGACGTTTCAAACGCCGGGCCGTGAAGGCGTTCGCGCCGATGGCGCCACATGCGGTTCGCCGAGCGACGACCGGTGCTCCTCGACCCGTGCGTTCGGATCGAATCTCCTCGACCGGTCTCGTGCCGACCGGACCTCCTGCGGGTCGCCGCGCGGCGGTGGTTGCCCCTCGACCCGTCGCGCGTCGATCGGCCTTCCGCGCGGCGCCGCGCGCCCCCGGTCGGTCACACCCCGACCGGCGACTCCTCGACCCGGATCAACGGATAGCGCTTCCAGCCGACGCTCAGCTGCCAGCCCCCGCGCGCGACGCCCGCGCCCGGCCGCCCCGCGTCCAGCTCCGGCGGCCGATCGGCCCATCCGTCGAAGTACTGCGCCGACGAGTAGCCGTCGGTCAGGTCTCGCCGCGCCGCGCCGTGCTTCCGGTGGTTGTTCAGCACGTACACGAGCGCGTTGCGCACCTGCTTCAGGCTCCGCAGCGCGACGTCGTGGAAGCGCTCCGGGAACACGCTGCCGCGCCGCTGCCACAACCGGTTCAAGCCCCGCGCCGCGCGGCACGTCAACCCCGCCATCCCGTTCGCGAGCGCTCGCGCGTCATCCGCCTCGACGATCATGTGCACGTGGTTCGACTGCACGGAGAAGTGCACCACCCGAAACGACGCCCGCTGCCCGTCCGCGATCGCGATCGCGATGATCCGCACCGCCTCGCGCGTCCGGAACGACGGCAGCCCGGCGGCTCGCTTCATCGTCACCATCCGCGGCTCGTACCCGGCGACCCTGTCGCGCGACCGATGCGCGACGCCGCTCCGCTTCCGCTTCCTGCCCGCCTTCCGCCACCAACCGCCCCAGCGCCGAACGACAGGAAACGCGAACTCCGTTTGCTCGTTGGTCATGACAGTCGTGTAGACGTGCGGTGGTGGGGAGGGTTCGAGGATAGTGCTCGAATTGTTGAGGTATTCGGTGATTGGGCGCGTTGCCGGGAGCGGTGGGTGTGGTGTTGATGGCACGCGTGGGATGTGGTTCGTCGGAGTGCGCCGCCGGTGCCGCCGCGCTGCGCTCGAGCTCCGCAGGGCTCCGCTCCGCGCGGCTCGCCTTCAGGCGGTGGGCGAGGGTGAGCAGTGCTGTCGCAAACTTGATAAGGGCGACCTTCTGCCGGCGCGTCGTGTTGGCGGTGACGAGGGTCTCGGCGTGGGCGGCGGTCGCGACCTGGGCGGCGTGGTGTCGTGGGCTGCGTGGGCGACGGGCACGACGCGCACGACGAGGTCGGGGCGTCGGTGCCGCCGCGCTGCGCTCGAGCTCCGCAAGGCTCCGCTCCGCGCGGCTCGCCTTCAGGCGGGGGGCGAAGGGGGCGGTGGGGCGAGCGCGTGAGGTTGTAGCGGTCTGCGTGTTCCGTGCTGCGGTGCGGAGGTTGCGTGCAGTGCGGTTCGGTGCGCGGCGGTGCGTTGCTGCGTGGCGGGATGACTTGCGATGAAGGGCAGGGGGGAGCAGCGCTGTCGCAAACTTGATAAGGGCGACCTTTTGCCGGCGCGTCGTGTTGGCGGTGGCGCGGGTCTCGAACTTGGCGACGTGTGCGACGTGGGTGACGGACACGACGGACACGACGGACACGACGGTGTCGGGGTGTCGGTGCCGCCGCGCTGCGCTCGAGCTCCGCAGGGCTCCGCTCCGCGCGGCTCGCTTTCAGGCGGGGGGCGCGGGTCGGCGCTGTGACGCGCTTCGCCATGCAGCTCTCGAGCGGCGGAGTTCACGCAGGCGAGCGCTGCTCACGTCACTCCTGGCCGGCACCGCGCCGCACCGCACTCGCCGCAACACCTCGCACCGAGCACCCCGCCTTCCCTCACACTGCCCCTGCGCTCACACGCCGCACGACGCCGTTGCTCTTCAGCCGGCGAGCGCTCTCCTCCCGCGCGACCTCCTCGCCGGTAGAAGCTCCGGAAGCCTCACACGACGCCGTTGCCCTCCAGCCGTCGAGCGCCTCCACGACGCCTGCGCCCTGCAACGGTCAGGGACCCAACCCCCGAACCCCCGCGATCGACCCCCCCGAACCCCCTACCCCCGAAACGCCCGCGCCAACGTCAACCCCTGCTCCTGATAGCTCCCGCCGTCCCCGCGGCCCCTCCCGTACAACCGCCGCGGCCTTCCGTTCGTGCGGAAGAACTTGAGGCGGCAGAAGACCTGACCGTCCTCGACCAGGAACGGTACGTCGTGCGCGCGGACTTCCAGGACGGCCGGGGTCCCGCGCTCGACCGGTACGCCTGCGGCCGTCTCGCGCCATCCGAAGCCGTTGTCGAAGAAGCCCGCGTAGTTGTTGCGCAGCTCGCCGATGCCGACGTCGACGGGCAGCATCTCGGCCGCGTACTCGGGCGGGACGCGGAGGCGCTCCCGCGACGCGAAGATGTAGAACGAACCCGGGTCCAGGACGCACCGTCCGCTCGGCGCGTGGACGGGGTCCCAGAAGTCGTCGCGCTCGTGCGCGCCCTCGGCGCCGAAGCGCAGGAGCGGCGTCTCGAGGGCGGCGCGCCAGCCCGACGGCTCCCGCCCCGACAGGCCGACGCGCAACTCGATGCCGCCTTCCTCGTCGAAGCGCACCTCGTCCGCGGACAGCGCGCGTTCGCCGTCGAAGCACAGCGGCACGCGCTCGTACAGCTCGCGCAGCTGCGCCGTCGAGAGCGCCGCGACGCCGCGCACCAACCGCAGCTGACCCAGTCGATCGCCGCGCCGCAACACCGTCGGGAAGGACAGCGGCGCAACCTCCATCCACAACCGCCCGCGGTACCCGGGCGGCGCCTCGTCGAAGCGGGGGTGGCCGTCGCACAGGACGCGCGTGAACAGATCGCAGCGCCCCGTCGACGAGCGCGGGTTGAAGCGCGCGCGCAGCTCCGGCGGCAGGGCGAGCCGCTCTTCGAGCTCGACGAGGTACACGGCGCCGCGCTCGAAGCGGGCGCCGGCGTCCAGCGACAGCGCGGCGTCGGCCAGGTGCTCGACGCGCTCGGCGATCGACGCGCTGCCGGGCAGGAAGCCGGCGCGCATCCGGAACGCGCGCGCGCCCAGGCGCAGGTCGAGGGAGGCGGGCTGGACCTGGGCCGGCCCGACCGGCGGGGCGTCCCGTGCGGCGTGGATCGCGGAGCCGAGCAGGGACTCGAGCTCGGTATCGACCAGCAGGGCGCCGTCGCCGCGCGCGTGGTGGGGGGGCTGCATGGGCGGAGAGCGTAGCGCGCGCGCCGCCGGGCGCGAGAACCCGCGCGGAACGGCCACATTGCCGGTGGTCGCTCCGGGGCCCGCGCAGTATGCTGCTCGCGAATTTTTCGAGCTGGCCGGCCCTCCGGGGCCCCATCCGACCCCCCCAGGAGAGTCGATGAACATCCACGAGTTCCAGGGCAAGCAGCTCTTCGCCAAGTACGGCCTGGCCGTGCCGAAGGGCGTCGAGTGCAAGAGCGTGGACGACGCCGTGCGCGCCTACGAGTCCCTCGACAGCGAGCTGTGCGTCGTGAAGGCGCAGATCCACGCGGGCGGCCGCGGCAAGGCCGGCGGCGTCAAGCTGGTCAAGAGCGCCGACGAGGCGCGCGCCGCCGCCGAGGAGATCCTCGGCAAGACGCTCGTGACGCACCAGACCGGCCCCGACGGCCAGCTCGTGCGCCGCCTGTGGGTCGAGGAAGGCTCCGCGATCGACACGGAGTACTACGTCGGCATCGCGATCGACCGCGAGGTGCAGCGCCCCGTGATGATGGCGTCCTCCGAGGGCGGCATGGAGATCGAAGAGGTCGCCGCGAAGAGCCCCGAGAAGATCCTGAAGGCGGCGTTCTCGCCGTCGACCGGCATCGCGGAGGCGGACGCGAAGCGCCTGGCCGAGGGCATCGGCATCCCCGCCGACCTCGTGCCGCAGGCGATCGAGTTCCTGCAGAAGCTGTCGAAGCTGTTCTGCGAACTCGACTGCTCGCTGGCGGAGATCAACCCGCTCGTCACGACCAAGGACGGCAAGGTCATCGCGCTCGACGCGAAGATCAACTTCGACTCGAACGCGCTCTTCCGCCACGAGGACATCGTCGCGCTGCGCGACTTCGACGAGGAGGACGAGAAGGAGATCGAGGCGTCGAAGTACGACCTGTCCTACATCGCGCTGGACGGCAACATCGGTTGCATGGTGAACGGCGCGGGCCTCGCGATGGCGACGATGGACGTCATCCAGCTGTACGGCGGCTCGCCGGCCAACTTCCTGGACGTGGGCGGCGGCGCGACGACCGAGAAGGTCGCGGCCGCGTTCCGCATCATCCTGTCCGACGAGCAGGTCTCCGGCGTGCTCGTGAACATCTTCGGCGGGATCATGAAGTGCGACACGATCGCGAACGGCGTCGTCGAGGCCGTGAAGCAGATCGACCTCTCGGTGCCGCTCGTCGTGCGCCTCGAGGGCACCAACGTCGACCTCGGCAAGCAGATCCTGGCGGACAGCGGCCTGCCGATCATCTCCGCCGACGACCTGGACGACGCCGCCAAGAAGGTCACCGCCGCCGTGAAGGGAGCCTGAACCATGAGCATCTTCGTCGACAAGAACACCAAGGTCCTGACGCAGGGCTTCACCGGCAAGACCGGCACGTTCCACTCGCAGCAAGCGCTGGAGTACGGCACGAACCTGGTCGGCGGCGTGAACCCGCGGAAGCCGGGCACCGAGCACCTCGGCCTGCCCGTCTTCGGCACCTGCCGCGAGGCGCGCGAGGCGACCGGTTGCAACGCGACCGCCGTCTACGTCCCGCCGCCGTTCGCGGCCGACGCGATCATCGAGGCCATCGAGGCCGAGATCGAGCTGATCGTGACGATCACCGAGGGCATCCCGGTGCTCGACATGGTCCGCGTGATGGAGGCGATCGAGGGCTCGAACTCGCGCCTCGTCGGCCCGAACTGCCCCGGCGTCATCACGCCCGACCAGTGCAAGATCGGCATCATGCCCGGCTACATCCACAAGCCGGGTCGCGTCGGCGTGATCAGCCGCTCGGGCACGCTCACCTACGAGGCCGTGTGGCAGCTGACCAGCCGCGGCATCGGCCAGTCGTCGTGCATCGGCATCGGCGGTGACCCGGTGAACGGCACGAACTTCATCGACGTGCTGAAGGCCTTCAACGAGGACCCGGACACGGACGCGATCATCATGATCGGCGAGATCGGCGGCACCGCCGAGGAAGCCGCGGCCGAGTTCATCAAGGCCGAGGTCAAGAAGCCGATGGTCGGCTTCATCGCCGGCGCGACGGCGCCTCCCGGCAAGCGCATGGGCCACGCCGGCGCGATCATCGCGGGCGGCAAGGGCACGGCGGCCGAGAAGATCGCCGCCCTGGAGGCCGCGGGCGTCACGATGAGCCCGAGCCCCGCGCGCCTCGGCCACCTGATGGAGGAGCGCCTCCGCGAGGCCGGCCTGCTCGAGGGCGCCGGCGCGTAGGCGTCGCGTTCGATCCGGGCTCGATCAGGGAGGCCGGCGCCCCGCGCGCCGGCCTCCTTCGTGTTGCCCCGGAAATCGCAGGCGGTACCGTACTTCTTGCCCGTCACCGATCGTTCCGATGCGTACGCTGTAGGGCGAGTCCCCGCGCATGAGGTCCGATCCGAGCACCCCCCCCGATCCCGCCGTCGCGGAGGCCTACCTCGACTACCTGCGACGGACGGAGGTCCAGCCCGACCTCGCCTTCGAGGACTTCCTGGCGGAGCGCCCGGCGGGCGAGCGCGCGGACCTCGAGCGCCTGCACGCCGAGTTCCAGCGCGTCAGCGCGCTGCTCGAGCGCCTGACCCCGCTCGCCAGCCTCTCCGACCACCTGCGCGCGCGCTACGGCGACTCGATCGACCCCGGCATCTCGCTGTCCGGCGACGACGGCGCGCCCTCCGGATCGGGCGATTCCAGCGGCGACACGATCGCGCGCCTGGACGAGCACCGCCGCGCCGCCGACACGCGCTACGACCGCCGTCGCGAGATCGCGCGCGGCGGCATGGGCAAGATCCTGGAGGTCTGGGACGGCGACCTGCGCCGGCGCCTCGCGATGAAGGTCATCCTGGGCCGCCGCAAGCCCGGGGCGACCGAGAGCGAGGTCGACGAGCGCCGCCTGTCGCGCTTCCTCGAGGAAGCGCAGATCACGAGCCAGCTGGACCACCCCGGCATCGTCCCGGTGCACGAGCTGGGCATCGACGCCGAGGGGCGCGTGTACTTCACGATGCAGCTCGTCGAAGGCCGCGACCTGCGCCGCATCTTCGAGCTGGCGCGCGCCGAGCGCGAAGGCTGGACGCGCACCCGCGTCATCTCGGTCCTGATCCGCGTCTGCGAGGCGATGGCGTACGCGCACTCGAAGGGCGTCGTGCACCGCGACCTGAAGCCCGGGAACATCATGGTCGGGCGCTTCGGCGAGACCTACGTGATGGACTGGGGCCTCGCGAAGGTGCTCGGCCGTCCGGAGCCGGTCGCGCGCGCCGAGCACGACGACCGCGAAGAAGCCTCGCGCGTGCGCACGGACCGCTCCGACTCCGCGTCCGGCACCGATGACGAGGGCGCGCTGCGCACGATCGACGGCGACATCGTCGGCACGCCCGCGTACATGTCGCCGGAGCAGGCGCGCGGGCGCATGGACCTGATCTGCGCGCAGTCCGACGTCTACTCGCTGGGCGCGATGATGTACGAACTGCTCGCCGGGCAGATGCCGTACGAGCCGCTGGGCGACAAGGCGCCCGCGCACGTGATCCTCGAGGCGGTCCGCAACGGCCGGCCGTGGGCGCTGGCGCAGTTCGATCCGGACCTGCCCAGCGAGCTCGTCGCCATCTGCGAGAAGGCGATGGCGCGCGACATCGAGGACCGCTACGCGGACACGATGGACCTGGCGGAGGACCTGCGCGCGTACATCGAGAACCGCACGGTCGCCGCGTACGAGACCGGCGTGCTGTACGAGGCGCGCAAGTGGGTCGAGCGCAACAAGCCGCTCGCCGCGTCGCTCCTAGCCGTGATCGTCATCGGCCTCGGCAGCGTCGGCGTGTTCATCCGCCAGCAGCAGCTCAGCCTCGAGCGGCTGGAGGAGGAGCGCAACCTGACCGCGATCGAGGCGCAGCGCGCGGAGGACGCGGCCCGCGTCGCGCGCGCCTCGCAGGAAGAGGCCGTCGTCGAGCGCGACCGCGCGGACGAGGCGCGCGAGGAGGCGGTCGCCAGCGCGGACGAGGCGCGCCGCTCGTCCTACCGCGCGCTGATCAACTCCGCGAGCTACTCGCTGCGCCTCAACGAGACGATGCAGGCGAAGCACAGCCTGGAGGCGTGCGAACCGGACCTGCGCGCGTGGGAGTGGCACCACCTGTCGCTCTCCGCCGACGAGGACCTCGAGCAACTCGCGCGCCTCGACGCGGGCATCGCGCTCAGCGCGGCGAGCTACGACAGCGGCCGCCTGCTGTGCGTCACCAGTGACTTCGAGGCGGTCGTCGTCGAGACGGAGACGGGCGAGACGCGCTCGCTGGGCCGGCTCGGCGCGCCGCTGTCGATGCCGACGGGCGTCAGCGCCGCCATCGACGAGACCGGGCGCTTCGTCGCGACCTGCGCGGGCGGCAACTTCGTGCGCGTGCTCGACGTGGACCGCGGCGAGGCGCTGCCGGGGCCCGAGCTGCCGCCCGGCGCGATCGTGACCGGCCTGCGCTTCCTGATCGACGGGCGGCGCCTGATGGTCACCGACGTCGAGGAGGGGCAGGGCCGCGTCCGCGTCCACGAGATGTTCGACGGCCGCGTCGTCGCGGCCTACGAACGCCACCCGCGCACGCCGCGCTGCGCCGAACCGCGCCCGCGCAGCAGCGAGGTCGCCAGCGGCGACGACGGCGGCGAGATCCACGTGTGGGACTCCGAGGACGGCGAACAGCGCCTGCGCCTGCGCGGCCAGCACGTCGGCCCGGTGCGCGCGCTGGTCTGGTCGCAGGACGGCCAGTGGCTCGCCAGCGGCGGCGAGGACGGCACGATCGCGATCTGGGACGCGTCGACCGGCAACCTGCGCACGCTGATGCGCGGACACGAGGGACCGGTGACGGCGCTCGTGTTCGGCCTCGGCGGCACGCGCGTCTTCTCGGGCGGCGCCGACGCGACCTTGCGCGTGTGGGACGCGCAGAGCGGCACCGAGCTCGAGTCGATGTCCGGGCACGAGGCGGCGATCAGCGGCCTGTCGCTGGCCGAGCGCGGCGAGGGCCTGTACTCGACGTCGCAGGACGGCAGCGTGCGGCGCTGGGACCCCGCGTGGCGCCCGGGCCGCCTGGACGTCCCGCTGCGCAGCTGGGACCAGGACTGGCGCGCGGCGCCGGGCGGCGGGTTGACCGACCTCGACTTCTCGCCCGACGGGCGGCGCGTGTCCGGCGTGCGCGTGCGCGGCGGCGTCGCGGGCTACGACGCGCTGGCGGGGCAACCGATCACCTTCTTCGACGAGCGTCACGTCGCGGGCGACGAGGACGTGCGCGTCTTCGGCGGCGGCTTCGTTTCGGAGCGCCACGC
>JAUHYB010000504.1 GCA_030426745.1 bacterium | reverse complement strand
GGCCGCGGGCTGGTGCGCGACGACGCGACGGTCGAGGAGATCCGCGCGTGGTTCGCCGGCCGCGGCCGCGAGATGGCGGCGTCGAACGAGCGCCAGGCGCTGTTCCCCGAGGGCGCCGAGCGCCTGGAGAACCCCATCGGCACCGCGCCGGGCTTCCGCGTCGAGGCGCGCGGCGCGACGCTGGTGGTGCTGCCCGGCCCGCCCTCCGAGATGCGCGCGATGTTCGACGCGTCGCTGGAACCCTGGCTGCGCCTGCGCGAGCGCGAGGGGGCGCGCGTCGGCGCCAAGTTCCTGCTGCACGGGCTGGCCGAGTCGACCTTCTCCGACCTCGCCGGTGACTGGATGGACCGCGGCGCGAACCCGCGCATGGGCGTGCTGGCCGGCCGCGGGCTCTTGCAGGTCAAGCTGGAGGCGCGCGGGGCGACGCCCGACGAGGCGCGCGCGGCGCTGCACGCGCGGCGCGCCGGCGTGGCGGAGCGCTTCGGCGAGTGGCTGCTGGACGAGGGCGAGGACGCGTCCGTCGCGCCGGTCCTCGCGCGCGAGGCGATCGCCGCCGGCGCGCGCATCGCGACCGCCGAGTCCTGCACCGGCGGGCTCGTCGCCGAGCTGATCACGCGCGAGGCCGGCGTGTCGGCCGCCTTCGTCGGCGGCTGGGTGACGTACTCGAACGAGCTGAAGGTCGCCGCGCTGGGCGTCGACGCGGCGCTGCTCGCGGACCACGGCGCCGTCAGCGAGCCCGTCGCCGCCGCGATGGCGGAGGGCGCCGCCGCGCGCGCGGGCGCGGACCTCGCCGTCGCGGTCTCCGGCGTCGCCGGCCCGGACGGCGGCACGCCCGAGAAGCCCGTCGGAACGGTCTGCTTCGGGATCCGCGCCCACGGCGCGACCCGCGCGCTGACGCGCCGCTTCCCCGACCGCGGGCGCGCGTTCGTGCGCGAGTGGGCGGCGCAGGAGGCGCTCGTGCTGCTCCTGCGCGCGCTGCGCGGCGGCGGCTGAGTCGCGGCCCGCGCACGGCGACAGGGGACGCGGCGGCGCGGGATCGGCTCGACCGGCGCGGCCCGGCTCCCCGGCATTTCTCGCGCCTTCACGCCGCGCGCCTCTTTCCCCGGGCCCGACCCGCTGCTATCTTGTCGCGCCTTCGGAGCGCGCACCCCGCGCTCCGGCCCGTTACCCCGTGGTGTAATTGGCAACACAACTGGTTTTGGTCCAGTCGTTCCAGGTTCGAGTCCTGGCGGGGTAACCATCCCTTCACGAACGGCGCGCCCGCGATCCCGGAGACCCCGGACCGCGGGCGCGCCGTTCTTTCGTTCCCGCGCTCGTTCGCCCTCTCGTCCCGGTCCTCCGCCTCGGCGGGAAGCCGGCGGCGCCCCGCGCGTCCCACGGCGCGCCGCGGGCCGCGCGTGGGGTCGAGCCCCGGCGAGCGGTAGGATGCGGCGTCCCGTCCGCCCTCCGGAAGGACCGCTCTCCATGCGCTCGATCCCGTCTCTCCTCGCGTCCCTCGCCCTCTTCGTCCTCCTCGCGCCCGCCGCCGCCGCGGAGGGGCTCGTGCAGCTCACCTTGCACGGCGCGCTCACCGAGCCCGGGGGCGCCTACGTCCAGGTCGAGGTCGACCGCTGGACCGGCAAGGAGGTGAAGCGCCACGACCTGCACGCGCACCTCGCGCAGGGCACGACTGCGCGCGACCTCGCCGGGCTGCTGCACGCGCGCTTCGAGCACCAGGGCGCCGTCGTGCGCTACTCGCCCGACGACGGCGACGACCGCGCGCACCTCTTCGTCGAGCACGCGACGGCGGTGAACCTGCGGCTGGGGTTCGGCCTGTGGGCCGAGGTGACGACCTGCGAGGAAGCGCCGGTGTCGATCCGCCTGGACGAGCCGCAACTCGCGAGCGGGCCCGCGCGGCTGGAGCTGACCGCGACGACCTACCACGAGCACACCGAGCGACCGGGCCGCCTGACGTGCGCGCTGCCGATCGCGAAGGACGCGAACACGGCGCAGATCTCGCAGGAGCTCGCCGCGCGCGCGAACGACGCCGGGTGGGTGGGCGAGCGCCCGTCGCCCGACCGCTGGACGCCGCTGCGCGCGCAGGTCGGCGGCGCCGTGATCGCGTGCAACGTTCGGCTCCGGAGCGAGCGCGCCGACTGGCGCCTCGAGGTCCGGCTGCCGGTACCCGGCGCGTGAGCGCGACGTGAGGAAGCCGCGGCGAGGGCGCCGCGGAGGCGGTCGCGGCCCTGCGTGATCCAGCTCGTCTGGTAGAGTCCCCTCGATGTCCGCCGCTCCTCGCTCTCGTCGTTTGCTGGCCCTCCTGCTCGTCGTGACCGGACTGGCCGCGTGCGACGGCGCCGAATCGGGCGGCTCCCGCGTCCACGCCGAACCGCTGACCTGGACCGTCGCGCGCGGCGCGTGGCCCGAGCCGCGCGTCGAGACCGTGCGCCTGCTGCAGCCGCCCGACGTCCTGGGCGA
>JAUHYB010000503.1 GCA_030426745.1 bacterium | reverse complement strand
CTGCGCGCGGCGGGCGACTGGGACGGCGACGGGTTCGACGACTTCCTGGTCGGCTCGGTCGACGGCTCCGGCTTCGGCGGCGCGGTGTACTTCCTGGGAGGCGGCCCCGCGATCGGAGCGGTCCGGGCCGCGGTCTTCGACCTCGACTCGGCCCGCTTCGAGGCGTTCGCGGAGGACGTCACGACGCTCGATCTCGAGGCGGACGGGGACCCCGACTTCATCGTCGGCGCGTCCAGCGCGTTGGCCGACGGGGCGCTCTACGTCTACGTCAACGACGGTACGGGGGCGTTCGCGGGCCCGATCTCCGTCCCGCACCCTCCGCTCGCCGGGGGCAGGGGGTACTTCGGCGCCAGCCTCGCGCCTCGACACCGCTGAGGCCCGGATGCTAGGTACCCGCCGTGATCTGGGATATCGATCCGGTCCTGTACCAGGCTGACTGGCTCAGCACCCCGATAACCAACGGGCCGCTGCAGATCCGCTTCTACGGGCTGTTCTTCGCCATCGGCCTCCTCGGCGCGGCCTGGGCCTTCCCGAACTACTTCGAGCGCTGGGGCTTCCCGCGGCAGTTCGGCGAGCGGCTGACGCTCTGGACGCCGATCGGGATGATCATCGGCGCCCACCTCATCCACCTGATCTTCTACGAGCCCGAGTCCTTCGCCGACTCGCCGCAGCGGATCATCCAGATCGGCTCCGGCCTCGCGAGCCACGGCGGCGGGCTCGGCGCGATCCTCGCGGTCATCTTCTTCGCGCGAAAGCACCGGCAGAACGCGCTCTCGCTGATGGACCCGGCGATGTGCGGCGCGACCTTCGTCATCCCATGGGTGCGGGTCGGGAACTTCTTCAACTCGGAGATCGTCGGCCGCCCGTGGGACGGGCCGTGGGCCATCGTCTTCCCGCGGCACGACTGCCCGGGCTACCCGGGCTACGAGTACAACGGCCGCTGGATCGACGTCGAGATGTGCGAGGCGGCGGTCGCGCGCCATCCGTCGCAGGTCTACGAGGCGGTGCTCGCCTTCGCGATGCTCGGGCTCGCGATCTACCTCCAGGCGAAGTGGCGCAACCGGCTGCGCCCGGGCGCGATCCTCTTCATCCTGCTCGGCTACTACTTCACGACGCGCTTCTTCATCGAGTACGTGAAGGAGTACCAGACGCTGTCGGACGCCTTCCCGCTGACGATGGGCCAGTGCCTCAGCCTGCCGATCGTCCTGTTCAGCCTCTACATGCTCTTCGTGAGCAAGACCTCCAACATCCTCAAGCCGATCGGGCCGGGGGAGCTCGCCTCGGGCCCCGCGCCGGGCGGAGGAGACGCGGAGGGCGACCGGCCCAAGCGCCGCAAGCCGGCCCGCCGGCGCGACGCGGACGAGCCGGCGGAGGCCCGCGACGCCACCGACGACGACGACGATCCGACGAGCGACTCGGCGGGCGCCCCGACGCGCGAAGGAGCCGAGCCGAAGGCGCGACGCAAGCGCAAGAAGCGCAAGAAGCGGTGACACCGTGATCGACGAGACCAAGACGTTCATCCCGGTGCGGATCGCGGTGATGACCGTGTCTGACAGCCGCGACGAGGCGTCCGATCGATCAGGCGCGACCCTCGTCGAGCGCGCCCGCGACGCAGGCCACGTGGTGGCCGCCAAGCGCATCGTCAAGGACGAGCAGGCCGCGATCGAGGCGCAGCTCCGGGACTGGATCGCGGACGAGGAGGTCGACGTCGTCATCGCCACCGGCGGCACCGGCGTGACCGGCCGCGACGTGACCCCGGAGGCGTTCGAGGCGGTCTACGACAAGCACATCCCCGGCTTCGGCGAGCTCTTCCGCTGGATCAGCTTCCAGAAGATCGCGACCTCGACCATCCAGTCGCGCGCGACCGGCGGCGTGGCGGGCGGCACGTACCTGTTCGCGCTCCCCGGGTCGACCGGCGCGGTGAAGGACGCTTGGGACGAGATCCTCGTCTACCAGCTCGACATCCGGCACCGGCCCTGCAACTTCGCCGAGCTGCTCCCGCGCCTGCGCGAGCGCTGACGCGAGCTCCCGCGGAGCCGCCTCAGGCGCTCTGGCCGGTGCGCAGGAACCGGAACGCGAAGGCCCCGTAGACGACCGGGTAGCCGAACCCGAGGACCAGCGCGGGCCCGCGGTAGCTGAGCGCCGGCGGGACGCCCTGCGGGACGTGGCCGAGGCCGTAGACCGTCATCGCGGCCAGCGCGACGCCGCCGACCACGCCCGCGATCACGCCGACGCGCCCCGCGGCGTCGCGAAGGCCCTGGCGCAGCGCGAGCACGCCCCACGCGAGGAGGATGAGCGGCCCGAAGCACGTGAAGACGGTGAGGTACTCGTCCATCGCGCCCGCCTTCATCGCCTGGGCCACTGCGAGAGGGCCGCCGAGGTAAGCGTAGTAGGAGACGAAGTACACGCCGAGCACGAGGACGAGGTTCAACGTGCTCTCGCTGAACAGGCCGTCGCG
>JAUHYB010000502.1 GCA_030426745.1 bacterium | reverse complement strand
ACGTCGGCGATCGACTCCTCGTGGGCGGCGGTGCGCCGGCCGCGGTTGCCGGCCTGCATCTCCACGCCGCCGTGCCACGCGTGGATGTTCACGCGGTCCTCGAACGGGCCGAGCCGCTCCTCGACCGCCGCGATCGCGGGCGCGACCACGGCTTCGAAGGGCTCCGGTTCGACGGCGTCGCCGCTCTGGACGTAGAGGGTCCAGTCCTCGTACTCGGCCGCCGGGCGCCAGCTGTTGCAGGACGCGAGTCCCACGAGCAGGGCGGCGGACAGGATGGAAAGGATTCGCATGGCCGGGGAGCGAGCGGGGGGCTGGACGCCTCCGCCGCTGGCGTATCATAGTCGCCCGCCGCCGTCCCGGGTTCCAGACCCGGCCGGCGAGCTTCCCATCCCTGCGTCCCACCCCCCTCGCGGCCCCCTGCGAGGCCCTCCCGACATGGCTGAGTACCGCATCGAGCTCGACGAACCGAACAACATCGTCATGGTCATGGTGACCGAGGACGACGGCAGCGAGCACGACTACCAGTTCGACTTCGACCCGACCTCCGGCCGCTGGGAGTTCGCCGAGCGCGACCTGCTCGAGCGCGACTTCGGCGAGGACTGGGTCGAGGAGTTCGAGGAGGCGGTCGAGGGCGCCATCAAGGACGCGATCGGTCACTAGATGGGTGCCTCCGGTCCGCGACGCGTGTTCCTGATCGTGCTCGACTCCCTGGGGGTCGGGGCGCTGCCCGACGCGGATCGCTTCGGCGACGCGGGCGCGCACACCCTGGACCACCTGGTCGCGGCGGCCGGCGGGCTGGACGTGCCGCGGCTCGCGGAGCTCGGGCTGGGTTGCGTGACGGGCGTGACGTCGGTCGCGTGCCCGCCGCACCCCTCGGGCGCGTACGGGCGCTGCGCGGAGGTGTCGCCCGGCAAGGACACGTCGACGGGACACTGGGAGATGCTCGGGTGCCCGCTCGACTTCGCCTTCCCCGTCTACGCGGACGGCTTCCCCGACGAGGTGATCGACGAGTTCGTCGAGCGCTGCGAGCTGCCGGGCGTGCTGGCGAACAGGCCGGCGTCGGGCACGACGATCATCGCGGAGCTCGGCCCCGAGCACATCGCGACCGGCAAGCCGATCGTCTACACCAGCGCGGACTCGGTCTTCCAGGTCGCCGCGCACGAGGAGCACTTCGGGCTCGAACGCCTGTACCGCTGCTGCGAGGTCGCGCGCGAGATCCTGACGCCGCTGGGCGTCGGCCGCGTGATCGCGCGTCCGTTCGTCGGCGAGGAGGGCGCGTACCAGCGCACGTACAACCGCAAGGACTACTCGCTGGTGCCGCCGCGCGACACGGGGCTGGACCGCTTGAAGGCGGCCGGCGCGAACGTCGTCGGCATCGGCAAGATCTCGGACATCTTCGCCGGTCGCGGCCTGACCGAGTCGGTGCACACCGAGGGCAACCGCGACGGGATGGCCGCGGTGACCGACGCGGCGCGGCGCGTGGACTCGGGGCTCGTGTTCGTCAACCTGGTCGACTTCGACATGCTGTACGGACACCGCCGAGACTCCGCCGGGTACCGGCGCGCGCTGGAGGAGTTCGACGCGGACTACCGCGAGCTGGAGAAGCACCTGCGCGACGACGACCTCGTCATCCTGACCGCCGACCACGGCAACGACCCGACGCACACCGAGACGACCGACCACACGCGCGAGTACGTGCCGGTCGTCGTCGCCGGCGCGAAGGTGAAAGGCGGCGTGGACCTCGGGACGCGGACGAGCTTCGCGGACATCGGCGCGACCGTGGAGGAAGCGCTCGGGCTGACGCCGGCGGGACCGGGTCGCTCGTTCCTCGCCGACGTGATCGCGGGCTGATGGACGCGCGCGGCGTCATCGTCGCCAAGCGCGACGGGCGGGAGCTGTCCGCCGACCAGATCCGCTGGTTCCTCGAGTCGTACGTCGCCGGCGAGGTGGCCGACTACCAGGCCGCGGCGCTGGCGATGGCGATCTTCCTGAACGGCATGGCGCCGGCGGAGCTCGAGGCGTGGACGCTGGCGATGCTGCGCTCGGGCGAGACGCTGTCGTTCCCCGAGGTCGACCGGCCGAAGGTCGACAAGCACTCGACCGGCGGCGTCGGCGACAAGGTGTCGATCCCGCTCGCGCCGGCGATGGCGGCGTGCGGGTTGGCGGTGCCGATGATCTCGGGGCGCGGGCTGGGGCACACCGGCGGCACGCTCGACAAGCTGGAGTCGGTCGCGGGGTTGCGCACCGGGCTCTCGAAGGACGAGTTCCGCGCGACCTTGCGCGCGCACGGCGTCGCGTTCGGCGCGCAGACGGCGGACCTGGTGCCGGCGGACCGCAAGCTGTACGCGCTGCGCGACGTGACCGGCACCGTCGAGTCGATCCCGCTGATCGCGTCGTCGATCCTGTCCAAGAAGCTGGCGGAGGGGCTCGACGGGCTGGTGCTGGACGTGAAGTACGG
>JAUHYB010000084.1 GCA_030426745.1 bacterium | reverse complement strand
GACATCAGACGCGACAGGCTGTTCAGCACGTCGACGGCGGGGAAGTGCCCCGACGCCGCCATGTCGCGCGACAGGAACAGGTGTCCGTCGAGCAGGCCGCGCAGCGTGTCCGCCACGGGCTCGTTCGGGTCGTCGCCGTCCAGCAGCACGGTCAACAGGCCGGTGATGCTGCCGCCGTTCGCGCGGCCCATGCGCTCGACGAGCTTGGGCACGGTCGCGAAGAAGCTGGGCGGGTACCCGCGGACCGTCGGCGGCTCGCCGGCGGCCAGGCCGATCTCGCGGCACGCGCCGGCGAAGCGCGTCACCGAGTCCATCACCAGCAGCACGTTCTTGCCCTGGTCGCGGAAGTGCTCCGCGATGGTCGTGGCGACGAAGGGCGCCAGGTAGCGCTCGATCGGCGTGCGGTCGGAGGTCGCGACGACCATCACGCTGTTCTCGGAGCCGCGCGCGGACAGCACCTCGTTCACGAAGTCCTGCACCTCGCGGCCGCGCTCGCCGACCAGGCAGCAGACGACGACGTCGGCGTCCGTGCCGCGCGTGATCTGCGCCAGCAGCGACGACTTGCCGACGCCGGACCCGGCGAAGATGCCCAGGCGTTGCCCGCGGCCGATCGTCGTCAACGCGTCGATGACGCGCACGCCGGTCTGCAGCGGCTCGTCGATGGGCGTGCGCGACATCGGGTCCGGCGCGGGGCGGCGGACGGCACGCACGTTGTGTCGGGGCAGCGCGGGGCCGCGGTCCAGCGGCGCGCCGAAGCCGTCCAGCACCCGGCCCAGCAGCGCGTCGCCGACGGGCACCGAGAAGCTGCGGTCCAGGCTGGTCACCAGCTGGCGCGGCGCGATGCCGTCCAGCTCGCCGTGCGGCATGAGCAACGTCTTGCCCTCGCGGAAGCCGACGACCTCGGCGTCCACGTGGCCGCGCGCGCCGCGGTGGATGCGGCACAGCTCGCCGAGCGCGGCCGGGACACCGGCGGCCTCGACCAGCACGCCGGACACGAGGTCGACGCGGCCCTGGTAGGTCGCGCGCGTCCCGGCGTCGACGGCGGCGTCGACGCGGGCCATGTCGATCGAGGACGGGCTCACGCGAGTCCCTCCATCAGGCGTTCGCGGATCTCGTCGACGCAGGCGTCGAGCCGGCGCACCAGTACGCCTTGCGGCGTCTCGAGGCGCACGTCGCCGCGTCGCACGTCGGCGTCGGCGACGATCGTCGTGCCCGAGCGCAGCGCGACGCCCTCGAGCGCCTGCGCGTCCTCGGGGTGCAGGCGCAGCGCGTGCGAACCGTAGCCGGCGTCGCCCTGCGCGAGCACGTCGCGCACGATCTCCTCCAGGCCGTAGCGCCCCTCGGGCACCTCGACTCGCAGCAGCTGGCGCACGATGCGGACGGCGAGCTCGACGGACTCGGCGCCGGCCTCCGCGGAGAGCTCCGCGCGGGCGGCGTCGTAGCGCTCGGCCGCCTGCGTCAGCGCGCGGGCCGCGTTCGCAAGCGCTTCCGCCGCGCCGGCTTCGCGCCCGCGCGCCTCGGCGGCCGCGAGCTCCGCGGCGCGCGCGCGGTCGGCGTACGCGTCGAGGTCGCCCGCGATCACGCGGGCGCCGGTGGGGGCGTCGAGGGTGTGGATACGCAGGTCGCTCATCTCAGCTCACCAGGTCGGCGCCGCCGCGCATCGGTTGGAACTCGCCCGAGTCGATCAGGGCGTGCACGCCGCGCAGGACTTCCTGGCGGGCCGCCTCGACCTCCGGCATCGGGACGGGGCCGGCCAGCTCGCGCTCCTCCAGCACCATGTCCTTCACGCGCTCCGAGAGGTTCGCGATCACGTTGTCCTCGACCTCGGCGGGGCACGCCTTCAGCGCGACGGCCAGCGTGCGCGTGTCGATCGACGCCAGGATCTTCTGCATCGAGCGCTTGTCGACCTGCGACAGGTTCGCCCACGTGAACATGTACTCGCGGATCTCGCTGACCATCTCGTCGTCCTCGTTCTCGAGGGCTTGCAGCAGCGAGCGCTCCGTCTCGACGGTCGTGTAGTGCAGCATCTCCGCGATCGTGCGCAGGCGCGCGCTGGTGTCGACGGCGACCTGCGCGCCGCGCCCGCTCTGCAGCTTCTGAACGAGCTGCGTGGCGATGGTGTGCAGCGTCTCGATGCCGGGGGGGACGACCGTGGCCATGCGGGTGACGACCTCGAGGGCGAAGTCGTCGTCGAAGGTCGAGATCACGCCGGCCGCGATGCCGGGGTCGACGTGCGTCAGCACCAGGGCGACGGCCGACGGCGGCTCGTCGACCAGCACCGTGCTGACCAGCTCCGGCGGGAAGGCCTCGACCTCCAGGAACGGGCGCTCGTGGCGGCGCCGCTCGTGGATCGAGTCCAGCGTGCGCTGCGCGCCGTCCGGCCCGAACGCGGCCTCGAGCATGCCGCGCAGCTCGTCCTCACCGGCGGCCTGGACGCCGTGCTTCGAGTTGATCGCCAGCACCAGGTCGCGGTACAGCTGATCGATCTGGGCCGAGTCGGTGAACTCGTCGCCCAGCTCGGTCATCGCCGCGGCGACTTCGCTGACCACGCCCTCGTCGAGGTGCTTGATCACGTTCTGCGCCGACACGCGGTCGATCGACAGCAGGAAGGCGGCGGCGCGCGCGGCGCCGGTCGGGCCTTGCTTCTTCTCGTCCATCACGCGTTCGCCTCCACGGGCTCGCCGACGGCCCAGCGCGAGAGGATCTCGGAGATCCGCTCGGGGTCGCTGCGCAGCAGGTCTTCGATCTGCGCGCGGGCCACGGCTTCCAGGTCGATCTCGCGGTCGGTGATCGCTTCGCCGTCCGCCGTCGTGGCGATCAGGCCGCCGCCTTCGCCGACGGTGACCCGCGCGGCGACCGGCTCGCCGGGCTCGGCCTTGGCCGACGCGGCGGTGATCGTGGCGCGGACGCCCTTCAAGCTGCGCAGCAGCACGAAGAGGAACGCGAGCGCGGCCAGCGCCTCGACGCCGTACTCCAGCGCGAGCTCGATCATCGGGTTCGGCAGCGGCTCCTCGACCGGCGCGGCCGGCGGGATCGGGTTGCCTTCCTCGTCGCGCTCCAGCGACGCCATCGGCGCGACCTGGACGACGACGCGGCCCAGGCTGGTCCGCGACTCCTCGTCGATCGGCACCATCGCGTTCGCGGCGGAGGAGATCTCCTCGCGGTGGGCTTCCAGGCTCTTGTCGATCGTCACGACGACGTCGATGTGCGTCAGCACGGGCGCGTTGGCGACGCGGCGCTCCAGCTCGACGCCGACGGCGTTGCGCTTCGACGACGACTTGGTCGTGGCCTCGGGCGTGCGCGCGACGGGGGCGGGCTCGTCCTGGGTCGTCGGCAGGCCGGCGTTGCCGTTGCCGAAGTCGTTCAGGTTGGAACCGATGCCGGCGAAGCCGCCGACCGCGCCGCTGCCGACGGGCTGGCTGGTCTCCTCCGACGTCTCGTGGATCGCGACGCCCTTGCCCGGGCGCTCGGAGAACTTCTCGACCAGGTCGTTCGACCACTCCGTCGAGACCATCGCGTGCACCAGGCCCGGACCCCAGATGCGGTCGAAGTAGTCCTGCATGACCTGCGAGCGGTAGCGGTCCTCTTCCTGCTTGTAGCGGAAGATGTCCTGCTTGCCGCCGATGCCGGTCTCGTCGCGGCCGCCGGTCCACGACATGTGGCCGGTCTGGTCGGTGACGACGACGTTCTCCGGCGAGGTGCCGAAGCCGTGCGACACGACCTGCGCGACGATCGAGCCCTCGGAGAAGGTCAGCTGGCGGCCGCCGCGCACCTGCAGCACGACGGAGTAGGTGTCCTGCTCGGGGCGGCGCAGGAGGCCGCTGCCCTTCGACTGGCCCTGCACGTTGGCGACGGAGACGAACTCGAAGGCCTCGAGCTGCTTCTCCATCTCCTGCCACTGGCGCTTCGCGATCATCTGCGCGCGCTCGGAGCCCGCGAGGAACACGTTGCTCGCCCCCGACGCGCCGGGGTTCACGCCCTTCGGCGTGGGCGTGCGGAAGCCGGCCAGCGCCGCGGCGTTGCGCGCGGCGTAGATCTCCGACTCGTCGACCCGCACCACGTAGGGGCCGGGCGGCTGGGAGATCTCGTACTTGATGCCGGCGTTCGCGAGCGAGGCCTCCAGCAGCGACGCTTGCGTCGCGTCCAGGCCGCTCTCGAGCAACACGAAGTGCGGGATGCTCGCGCGCCAGCCGGCGAAGCCGACGAGGGCGGCCAGCACCACGAACGCGGAGACGATGACGACCTTCGTCGCCGCGGAGGCGGCGAGCAGTTGGTCGAAGATGTGGAGCAGTCGTTCTTTCATCGCAACTCGTGCCTCAGACGCTCATCCGCATGACTTCGCGGTAGGCGTCGACCAGCTTGTTCCGGACCTGCAGGGCGAACTTGAAGCTCAAGTCGCTCTGCTTGAGTTGGGCGGCGACCTCGTGGAAGTTCTCCACCTCGCCCGTGATCAGCTTCTGCGCGAGCTCGTCGGCCTGCTTGACCTGGCCGTCGAGCTCCTTCAGCCCGCGCACGGCGTCCATGCGCTCGCCGAAGTCCGCGGAGTCGGCCGCGGGCTCGCCGGCGACGTCCTGCATGCGCTCGCGCATGCGGTCCATCGCGGCGGCCTGCCGCTTCAGGGCGGCCTCGATGGCCGCGCGGCCCAGGCCGCCTCCTCCTTGGATTCCGTTCATGGTTCAGTCCTTCCGCGGAGCGTCACTGCGCCAGGCGCAGCGCCGACTCGGCCATGCGGATGAAGGTCTCCTGGGCCTTGATGTTCGACTCGTAGGCGCGGACGGCGGTGATCAGGTCCGCCATCTCCTTGGTCGCGTTGACGTTCGGCATGCGCACCACGCCGCGCGCGTCGGCGTCGGGGTGGCCGGGGTCGTAGATCTCCTCGAACGGCGTCGTGAGGTCCGGCGCCACCTCGGCGACGCGGACGCCCTCGACGACCTCGCGGCCGTCCTGCATGCGGCGCAGGATCGGCTCGAACGACACTTGCTGACGCTGGTAGGGCGTCGGGTTGTCGAAGCCGGGCATGCGCGTGGTCTGCGCGTTCGCCAGGTTGCGCGTGATGACGTCGATGCGGGCGCGCTCGGCGGCGGTGCCGGACGAGGACGCGCGCATCCCGCTGAAGAGGTTGCGGATGGTGCTCATGACTAGCGGCTCTCCTCGATGCTGGCGCGGATCATCTCCATCCGTCCCGCCAGGATGGCGCTGTAGGTCTCGTACATCAGGCGGTTCTGCTGCATGGCGTTCATCTCGAGCTCCATGTGCACGTTGTTGCCGTCGCCGCGCGAAGGGGTGAGCAGGTCGACGCGCTCCTCGGGAGCGATCGCCGTCAGGTCACCGCCGTCGAAGCGCCGCAGCTCCTCCGCGAGCAGGTCCTCGAACTCGACCGTGCTGCGCTTGAAGCCGGGCGTGTTCTGGTTCGCGATGTTGTTCGCGATCACCTCCGCCCGCCGCGACGAGGCGGACATCAGGTTGAGCAGCAGGCGGCCGTCGGTTCCGGAGACGTCCATGGCGTTCAGGCGACGAGCCCTTCGGCTCGCCACAGCTTCAACTTGTTGGAGAGGGTCCGCGCGGTCAGGCCCAGGCGCCGGGCCGCTTCCGTCTTGTTGCCGTTCGTACACTCGAGGGTCGCGAGGATCGCGACACGCTCGACGTCGGCCATGCGGCGGTTGGCGATCAGCTCGCTCAGCGCCTCCTCGGGGTCCATCTCGGACTCCGGCTCCTCGCAACGGGCCGGCTTCGGTCCCGCGGGCCCGAACGCCAGGTCGCCCTCACCGATCGTGTTGCCGCTGAGCAGCACGACGGCGCGTTGGATGGTGTTCTCCAGCTCGCGCACGTTGCCCGGCCAACTCCACTCCGACAGACGCTCGATCGCGCCGGCGTCGAAGGAGGGCGTCTGGCGGCCGTTCTGGCGCGCGTAGCGGTCGGCGAAGTACTCGGCCAGCGGCAGGACGTCCTCGGGGCGGTCGCGCAGCGCGGACAGCTCCAGCGGCAGGACGTGCAGGCGGTAGTAGAGGTCCTCGCGGAAGCGTCCGTCCGCGATCTCCGCGGGCAGGTCCCGGTTGGTCGTCGCGATCACGCGCACGTCGACGCGCATCGTCGTGGTGCCGCCGACGCGCTCGAACTCCTCCTCCTCGAGCACGCGCAGCAGCTTGGCTTGCAGCTTGGGGGAGATCTCGCCGATCTCGTCCAGGAGCAGCGTGCCGCCGTCGGCCAGCTCGAAGCGACCGGGCTTCGCGCGGTGCGCGCCGGTGAACGCGCCGCGCTCGTGGCCGAACAGCTCGGACTCCAGCAGCTGCTCCGACAGCGCGGCGCAGTTGACCTGGATGAACGGACCGTCCTTGCGCGGCGAGTTCATGTGGATGTGGTGCGCGACGCGCTCCTTGCCCGTGCCGCTCTCGCCGGTGATCAGCACGGTGCCCTTCGAGCGCGCGATGCGCGTGGCCGACCGCAGCGTCTCCAGCATGCGCGGGCTGCGCGCGATGACCGACTCCGACTCCTTGCCGACCAGCTCGGAGCGCAGGTAGGCGTTCTCGGCCTGCAGGCGCGTCTTCTCGGACACGCGGCCGATGACGACCTCCAGCGTGTCCGGCGTGCAGGGCTTCATCAGGAAGTCCGACGCGCCCATGCGGATCGCCTCGACGGCCGTCTCGACCGAGCCGTGCGCCGTGACCATCACGACGGGCAGCTCGGGGCGCTGCGCGCGGAGCTCGGCCAGCAGCTGCATGCCGTCCATCTCGGGCATGCGGACGTCGGACAGCACCAGGTCGTAGTTGCGCTCGGTGATCCGCTCGAGCGCCTCGCGACCGGAGGCGGCCGAGTCGGCCTCGAAGCCCAGGCTGCGAGTCGCTTCGTGCAAGAACTCGCGGGACAGGGAGTCGTCGTCGACGACGAGCACGCGGTGGATGGACATGGTGATCAGGCGACAGGGTCGAAGGGGATACGGAAGGCGACGGTGGCGCCGCCGAGGGGGGAGGGGCCGTCCGCGATCTCGAGCGCTCCGCCGTGGAGCTCCGCGATCGAGTGGACCAGCGACAGGCCGAGGCCGGTGCCTTCGGCGCGCGTCGTGTAGAAGGGGTCGGCGAGCTTGCCGAGCGCGGCGTCGTCGATGCCGGGGCCCGCGTCGTCGACGCGGAACACCAGGTCGTCGCCGTCGCGGACGATCGCGACGTACAGCGAGCCGCCGTCGGGCTGCACCTGCATCGCGTTCGAGATCAGGTTGCGCAGCGCCTGGCGCAGCTTGATGCGGTCACCGCGGAAGCACAGCTCCTCGGCGGTCGCGCGCAGCTGCCAGCGCTCGGGCGGCAGGTCTCCGGGCGTGTGGTCCAGCGCGAGGTCGACGGCGGCGTCGAGCAGCTCGCGCGCGCCGACGCCCTCGGTCAGGAGTTGCTCGGGCCGCGAGAAGCCCAGCATCGAGCGGATGATCGCGTCCACCTCGTCGACGCCCTCCGAGATCGCCGCGGCCCAGCGGCCGGTCTTCGGCGCCCCGTCGAGCTCGCGCTTCAGGAGCTCCGCGAAGCCCTTCATCGCGTTCATCGGGTTGCGGATCTCGTGCGCGATACCGGCGGCCATCGTCCCGAGCGCCGCCATCTTGTCCATGCGGTGCACGTCGGCCGA
This sequence comes from bacterium, assembly GCA_030426745.1. Classification (GTDB taxonomy): domain Bacteria; phylum Planctomycetota; class UBA1135; order UBA1135; genus JACKHV01. The sequence continues at coordinate 4,773 of JAUHYB010000084.1, read as the reverse complement.
CAGGCGCACCAGCTCGGTGCGGTCGTCGATGATCTGCACGCTGCCCTCGTACTCGCCGTCGGGCAGGCGGAAGCCGGTGGTGCGCGAGGTCAGCGAACGGCGCGCGCCGTCGCCGCACGCGACCGCGACCGGCTCGCGCGTCTCTTCGAGCGCCAGCGGCGCGGCGTCGGCGACCAGCTCGTCGACCTCGCGGCCGAGGATGCCGGCCGCGGCCGAGTTCACGCGCTGCACCTTGCCCGACGCGTCGCGCACGACGACGCCGACGGGCAGCGCTTCCAGGATCGCTTCGAGCTGCGCCAGCTGGCTGGCCAGCTCGGCGTTCGCGACGGAGAGCTCCTCCTCGACGCGCTCGGCGCGGCGCTCGAGCGCGGAGTAGCCCTCCAGCAGCTCACCGGAGATGCCGGCCAGCTTCTGCATCATGGACTCCAGCTCGCGCGCGTCCGGACGGTTCGCGGTCTCCGACATGCTCAGCGGTCCCCCCGCATGCGGCGCTCGACCTGGCCCTCGACCTTCGAGCTGAACGCGATCTTCCACTCGAGGAACTCGCGGTCGTCGCGGGCGCGTTGCGCCAGCGCGCCGGCGCGCGGGTTCTCGATGACTTGCGTGTACGCTTGCACGGCCTCGTTCAGCCGGTCGAGGCGCTCCAGGCAACGGCCGCGCCAGTACGTCGCGTGCGGCTCGCCCTCGGGGGCGTGGCGCAGCAGGTTGATGCCTTCCTCGTAGCGACCGGCGCGGTAGTAGGCGCGGGCGTGGCGCGCGTAGTCGGCCGAGAAACCGTCGCGCTCGAAGCTGGCGGTGCCGGCCTCGGTCAGGATCTCGGACGTCTGCTTGCCGCCGGGGACGGGGACGAGGATGCCGCCGATCTGTTCGCGCTGCGCGTCGGTCAGGCCGGCGGGCTTGCGCTCGCTCTGCGTCGCGTCGCCGGGGACGGTGACGGGCGGCAGCACGTAGTCGGACTCGAGCGCGTCGAGCGCCATCTGCAGGCGCGACACCTCGTCGCGCAAGCGGCTGACGATCGCCGTCGACTCCTCGGGGCCCGCGACGGGCGCCTCGGTCGTGTCGAGCAGCTCGCGCACGGCGTCGTAGTCGCCGCCCTGCACGCGCTCCTGGTTGCGCGTCAGCTCGTCCAGCGCTTGCACGGTCTCGTCCAGCGCCTTGTCGAGGCCGAACCCGTTGCCTTGCTGGATGGCGGGCGGCACCGCGAACATCCCGAGGATGCCGAGGTTCGCGATGTAGGTGAACTTGAGCATCAGAGGGTTCCTCCGTAGGCGGCGACGGCGTCGTCGAAGCGCTCGTGCTTCTCGAACAGCTCGGCCGCGAGCAGGTAGATCTTCGTGCGGCTCTCGCGTGTCTCGATCGTCGCGGCGATCGTGCGCAGGGCCTTCACGGCCGCGTCGACGTTCTCGACGCGGTCCAGCACGCGGGCGTACACCAGCGCCAGGCGCAGCTTCTCGGACTGGCCGAGCGCGAGGTGCACCTCGTACAGGCCGTCCAGCACCTGACGCGCCTGGCCGTACAGGCCCGCGGCGTACAGGTCCTCGCCGCGCAGCAGGCGCTCGGCGGCGGAGCCGGCCAGGAAGTTCGTGCTGTCCAGGCTCAGGCGCGCGCGCGCCAGGTTCATGGCGGGCGTGATGTCGGAGCCCCAGCCGTTCGACTCGGCCAGCTGGTGGATCATCATCACGGCGACCTCGTCGCCGGCGGCCAGCGCCAGCGTCGCGGCGTTCGTCAGCGCGCGGCGGCGCTCCTCGAGCAGCGTCACGTCGTCGTAGAAGCCCAGCCAGGCGCGCGCCGCTTCCGCGGGGCGCCCGCTCTTCTCCAGCGCCTTCGCGCGGAGCTCCATGACCTCGTAGTTCGAGAACGACACCTGGCCGAGCTGCGCGCACTCGTCGAGCAGGCGCAGCGCGCCGATCGGCTCGTCGGTCAGGATCAACGCGCGCGCCTCGACGAGGAGCCGACGAGCGCGGTCGCGGTCGTCCTTGGGCGCGAACTCGGGGTTCGACGACAGCGCGCGCACCTGGTACAGCGCCTTCTTCGGGTCGCCCAGCTCGCACAGGCAGCGCGCGAGCTCGCGCAGCGACTCGGGGAAGTAGTCGTGGGGGATGTTCTTGCTGATGTTCGCCAGCAGCTGGTAGCTCTCGCGAGCGGCTTCCCAGCGGCGCAGCTCGACCTGCAGGCGGCCCGAGCGCACCAACGCCTCGGGGATGAAGTCCAGCAGCTCGGGCGAGACCGGCGCGTCGTTCGAGCGCGCCGTGCGGAACTCGTCGATCAGGTAGCCGTAGTGCTCGACGGCGCGGTCCAGGCGGCCCTCGTCCATCGACATCTCCGCCAGCGACTCGCGCGCCGCGATGCGCGACGCGTGGGTGGGGAAGCGCCGCAGCGCCATCGTGTACGCGGCCTCGGCGGCGAAGTTCAGGTCGTCCGCCGCGGCGAAGGGGCCGAACTCCTTGGAGATCGACACCTGGTCGCTCATCACCCGCGCGCGCAGGCCGGCGGCGCCGGCGACGGTGCGCAGCACGTCGTTCGGGTAACGGTCCTCGAGGTGCACCGTCACGAGCGGCACGTCGTCGATCTCCTCGGTCCAGCGCAGGCGCTTCCCGAGCTTGCCGCACAGCGCGTCCAGCACCTCGTTCGCCGGCAGCATCTCGGCGTGCAAGGTGACGAGCTGCTCGCCCTCGACCTCGCGGACGATGAGCTCGCTGGGCTCGTTCGACGACGCGGTCACGGCCAGGGCCAGCGCCGCGATCCAATGCGTGAACATCACTGTTCGCCTCCCTGCGCGGCCGCTTGGACCTCGGCCTGCAAGCGGTAGGTCTCGGGGATCAGGAACGCCACCTCGGGCGCGAGCTGGTCCTGCACGTCCTGCGCCAGCTCGTCCATCACGGCCTCCAGCGCGAACAGGCGCTTGCGCGCTTCGCGGTAGCGGCCCTCGGTGATCGCCTGGCGGATCAGCTTGCGCTCGATGACCCACTCGGGCTCGACGCGCACGACGGTGATCGCGGAGTCGGCCGCGGCGTCGTCGTCGTTCGAGAGCGCGGTGCTCAGCGCCTCGCGCTGCGCGGCCAGCTCGGCCTGCAGCTCGGAGATGCGCGCCTGCAGCTCGACGTTGCCCGTCGACGCGGGCTCGTTGCGAACGGCCAGCGCGTCCTGCAGGCCGCGGCCGGTGATCCACACGACGCCGAGCAGCGCGACCGCGAAGCTCGCGGCGGCGACGGCGATCCACAGGCCGTTCTTGCCCAGCTGGATGGTCGCGCCGCCCGCGACGGCGGGCGCGGCGACAGCAGTCGCGGGCGTCGCGGCGGACGCGCGGCCCTGCTTGTCCAGCAGGTCGTCCAGCTCGTCGCCGGTGACCGGCGTCGGGCCGTCCGTCGTGTCGTCCTCGAGCAGGTCGGCCGCGTCCGCGATCGCGTCGGAGGCTCGGGCCTCCACGGCGGTCCCCTGCTCGTCCTCGAACAGGTCGTCCTCGATCAGCTCGTTGACCTGCTCGGTGATGCGCTCGATGTCCTCCTCCAGCGCGCCCACCGGGCTGCTCGCGATCTCGGCGGCCACGCTGGTGCTGCGCTCGGCCCCGTCCATCACGGGGAAGCCGAAGAGGTCCTCGTCCAGGTCGACGCCGGCGGGGGCGGGCTTCGCCGCTCGCGTCGCGGCGCGAGTCTCCTCACGCGCGAGGTCGAGCAGGTCGTCCTCGTTCTCCACCAGGTCGTCGCCGGCGCTGTCGAAGTCGTCGAAGGCCATGGGATCAGCAGGTCGAGCGGGTGGTCACGCCGTCCATCGCGCGCGGACCGGCCAGCAGTCGGCCGACGAGCAACGCGAGCGAGGGCGAGAGGGTGAACAGCTCGCCGCACTCCTCGACCGCGAGCGTGCGCAGCACTTCGCGGGCGGTGTCCGGCGTGAAGTAGTCGTACTCGGACAGGTCGATCGTGCCCGCCTCGTCGAAGTCGACGCGGTACGCGCGGAAGCGCAGCTCGACGGTCGTGCCGGCGCCGGGCGCGCTGAGCACGCGCAGCTCCTCGGCGCAGGCCGCGGCGCGCGCGAAGCCGGGGGCCACGTCGTCCTCGCCGTCGTCCGTGCGCTCGCCGGCCGACACGCCGACGCCCTGGTCGACGATCCGCACGTGGCAGTCGCGGTCGTCCAGGTGGGCCTCGACCTCGATCGCGCCGCCGATGCCGGGGTAGGCGTAGCGCGTCGCGTTCTCGACGCACTCGAGCGCGGCGCTGACGACGCGGGCGCGCGTGCTGGGGCCCAGGCCGTTGCGCGTGCAGAAGGCGGCCAGCTCGCGGCCGGCGCGCGCGACGCTGTCGGCTTCGGCGGTCAGCTCCAGCGACATCGTCGTGCCGGACGGCTCGACCGTCGCGAGCGGGTCGGGGGACTCGATCGCGCGGACCAGCTCGTCCAGGCGGAAGGGAGCGGCGATGTAGTCGGCGGCGCCAAGGCGCATCGCGTCGCGACAGGCGGCGAGCGACGGGCGCTCGCTGATCACGACGGTCCGCGGCAGCGGGCCGGTGTTCGCGTAGTGACGGATCAACTCGGCCGCGGTCAGGCCGCCGGCGTCCTCGTCGGTGATGAGCGCGTCCGGGCGCGGCAGGTCGAGCGCCTCGACGGCCGACTCCGCGACGCGCACGTAGTGCCCGCGCTTCTGCAGGTTCGCCGACAGCGCCGACGCGAGGGTCGCGTCCCGCTGGATCAGCAGCACGTCGAGCTCGCGCGGGATCACGCCGCACCTCCCATCGCGCGGACGCTCGACGCGCGCAGCGCGACGCGGACGCCGCCGCCGTC
>JAUHYB010000501.1 GCA_030426745.1 bacterium | reverse complement strand
CCGACCGTGCGCATCACCTGCGAGGCGCGCGACGAGGCGGAGGCGGAAGCGGCCGCGCGCGGCGGCGCCGACGTCGTGTTGCTCGACAACCTGTCGCCCGAACGCATGAGCGCCGTCGCCCCGCGCCTGCGCACGATCGCGGCCGACGCGGGCCGCGCGATCGAGCTCGAAGCGTCCGGCGGCATCGACGAGTCGACCCTGGACGCGGTGGCGGCCAGCGGCGTCGACCGCATCTCGATGGGCGGGCTGACGCACTCGGTGCCGGCGCTCGACCTGTCCCTGTACGTGGAGCCCCTGTCGTGAGCGGCCCCGTGCAAGGCATGCGCGAGTCGTTCCCGAACCCGCGCGAGATCCACCTGGACCTGCCGGCCGCGCACTCCGCCGGCCGCATGGCGCGCCAGGTCGTCGCGCGCTTCGCGGCGCGCGAAGGGCTCGAGGGCGACGAGCTGTCCACGCTCGAGCTGGTCGTCAGCGAGCTGCTGTCGAACGCCGTCGACCACGGCGGGGGCAACGCGGCGATGGAGGAGTCGGACCTCGAGGACGACGTGCGCATGACGCTCAGCCTCGCGTTCCACGAGGGCGGCTGGACGATGCACGTCTGCGACCAGGGCGGCGGCGACCCGGCGGCGATGCAGCCGTTCCTCGACCCCGACGGCCTGCCCGACCTGACCGACGACCGCGGGCGCGGCTACTTCCTGCTGCTCGGCATGCTCGAGGAGCTGCGCATCGAGGTCTCGCCCGACGCCAAGGGGCTGCAGGTCGTCGCCGTGCGGCGCCTCGAGCGCGGGGCGGAATGACGCCGACCTCCTGCGCCTGCGCGCGCGGGCTGCGCTCGGTCGGACGCGCGCTCGCGACCTGGCCGCGCGCGATCGGCCTCGTGTTGGCCGTCGCGTGGATGGCGTTGATCTGGTCGTTGAGCGCGATGGAGGGCGAGGACGGCCCGCGCAACTTCCTCGCCAGCTGGTTCTTCAACGCGGCACACGCGCCCTTCTACGGCGTGCTCGCCGTGTGGCTCGTCGTCGCGCTGCCGCGCCGCGACGACGGCTGGCCGCGCATCGACGCGCGCGCGGTCGCGCTCGTGCTGGGCGTGGTCGTCGCCTACGCGCTGATCGACGAATGGCACCAGGGGCGCGTGCCGGGCCGCGACCCGGACGGGCTCGACATCCTGACGGACGTCGTGGGCGCGGGCGCGACGTTGTGGATGATCCGCTGGTTGGGATCGGAGGCGGCGGCGCGCGGCGGGACGTGGCGGCGACTCGCGGTGGGGACGGTCGCCTGCTTCCTGAGCGCACTCGCGGCGACGTGGAGGAGCTGGGTGTGAGTGACGGCAAGCCCGTCCGCTCGCCGGTGCTCGGGTGCTTCTTCGCGGCGCTCGTCGCGGTCGGGGTATGCGCGGTGATCGTCGGGAACCTGATGGAGTACGACCCGGAGATGGAGGCGCGGTTCGCCGCGATGGACGAGCTCCAGCGCATGCGAGACGCGGCCGACGCGAACCCCGTCCCGTTCGACCCCGCGCGCTGGAGCGCGGTCGACGGCGACGAGAAGGTCGTGATGGCCCTCGGGCTCGTCGATTCGGGACGCCTCGTGGGGGAGAGTCGCGCGACGGTCACGGAGTGGCTGGGGCCGCCCCGATGGCACGGACCGCACGACTCCTACGCGATCGACAATCCGCACGGTTGGACCTTCACGGTCCGCTACGACGACGCGGACCTCGTCGAATGGGTCGCTTGCGAGCCGGACCGCGACTGGTGAACCGGTCCCGACGGATCGGTCGGCGGCCGCAGCCGCTACACTGCCCGACTCGCCGCCCCTCGACCGAAGTCCCCGACACCGCGCCATGAGCGACTCGAACACCTACGCCAACCCCCTCGCCGGCCGCTACGCGAGCGCGGAGATGCGCTTCAACTTCTCGCCGCGCAAGAAGTTCACGACGTGGCGCAAGTTGTGGATCGCGCTGGCGGAGAGCGAGCAGGAGCTCGGGTTGCCGATCACGGACGAGCAGCTGGACGAGCTGCGCGCGACGGCGGAGGAGTTGAACCTCGACGTCGCGGAGGAGTACGAGCGCAAGCTGCGCCACGACGTGATGAGCCACGTGCACGCGTGGGGCGACCAGTGCCCGAAGGCGCGCGGCATCCTGCACCTGGGCGCGACGTCGTGCTACGTGACGGACAACACGGACGCGATCCTGTTGCGCGACGGCGTGCGGCTCGTCCGGCGGCAACTCGTCAGCTTGATCCAGCACCTCGCGGACTTCGCGAAGGAGTGGCGCGCGCTGCCGACGCTCGGCTTCACGCACTACCAGCCGGCCCAGGCGACGACGGTGGGCAAGCGCGCGACCCTGTGGCTGCAGGACCTGATCCACGACCTCGAGGACCTCGACCACGCGGAGACGCAGATCCGCTTCCGCGGCGTGAAGGGCACGACCGGCACGCAGGCGTCGTTCCTGGAGCTGTTCGACGG
>JAUHYB010000500.1 GCA_030426745.1 bacterium | reverse complement strand
CCGCCCGCGAAGGAGTCGCCGGCGCCGGTCGGGTCCACCACCTCGACCACCGGGTAGGCCGGCAGCGAGAAGTGCACCTCGGAGCTCATCAGGAACGCGCCGTGCTCGCCCTTCTTCAGGATCACGTAGCGCGGGCCCATGCCCAGCACGGCGCTGGCCGCGCGGATCAGGTTCGACTCGCCCGTCAGCATGCGCGCTTCCTCGTCGTTCAGCACGATCGCGTCCACGCGGCGCAGCAGCGCGACCAGGTCGTCCTTGGCGGAGTCGATCCACAGGTTCATCGTGTCGACGACGACGAACTCGGGCTTGTCGATCTGGTCGAGCGCCTTCGCCTGGATCGCGGGCACCGCGTTCGCGAGGAAGACGTACTTCGACGAGCGCTGCTCCTGCGCGACCTTCGGGTCGAAGTCGCCGAGCACGTTCAGCTCGGTGAAGGTCGTGTGCCGGGTGTTCCAGTCCGGCTCGTACCGGCCGCCCCAGCGGAACGTCTTGCCGGGCGCCACCTCCAGGCCTTCCGCGTCGACGCCCTGCTCGGTCAGCAGCGCGCGGTGGTCGTCCTTGAAGTCCTCGCCGACGACGCCGACCAGGCAGGGCCGGGTGTAGCGGCTGGCGGCCAGCGCGAAGTAGGTCGCGGATCCGCCGAGGACCTCCTCGCGGCGGTCGTGGGCGGTCTCGATCGTGTCGTAGGCGACCGTACCGATGACGATCAGGCTCATGGGGACGAGGGGTGGCGAGGGGGATCGGGCGGGCGAGGCGCGACCGTCCCGCGGGGTGGCGCGGGGCGGCGGCCGGAGGGGGGCGACCGGGGCGGCGAAGGCTCCCGGGAGAGTTCGCCGCCCTCGGGCGATCGGCGTCAGTGGACCCGACCCCGCGCGCGGTGTCAATGCGCGCGGACGCGCCCGGAGGCGCGCGGCGGCGGCGGGCTACTGCCCTTCCTGCATGACGGCTTCGGCCTCGCGCAGGCCCTCGCGGACGGCGGGCGCGCCGCGCGTCAGCAGGAACAGGCCGCCCGCCAGGCCGAGCACGACCGTGCACAGCCGGTAGGACACGCTGACCGCGACGCCGACGGACCCGGCGCTGCCGGCGAGCTCGAACAGCTCGCGGTACGCCCACTCGCCGACGCCCCAGCCGCCCGGGCTGATCGGCAGCGAGGTCACGACGTTGCCGACCGAGACGATGCCGACGTAGCTGTCGTAGCCGAGCGCGTCGCCGAAGCCGCGACCCAGCGCGTACGCCGACGCGATCACCGCGAGGTGGTTGCACAGGGACAGGCCGAACGCGAGCGCGAGCTCGCGCGGGCGGCCCTGGAAGACGCGCGCGGCCTGCTCCAGCCGCTCGATCTTGTCCCCCATCGGCATGCGCGCGATCAGGCGGTCCAGGCGGAACCACGAGCGCACGCGCGACGACAGCACCACGGTCATGCCGGTCGTCGCGACCAGGAACACGCCGCCCACGGGCAGGCGCAGGCTCTCCAGCGTCCCGCCCGACAGCCAGATCACGCCGGTCGCCAGCGAGATCAGCGCCCACAGCCCGATCATGCGGTCCATGACGACGGTCATCAGCGCTTGCGGGCGGCGCTCGGGGTGCTCGCGCACGACGAAGATCGCCTTCGGCACGTCGCCGCCGGTCAGGCCCGGGACGATCAGGTTGAAGAACATGCCGAGGTACGACAGCCGGAAGGTGTTCGCCCAGCTCGACGGGCAGCCCGCCAGGTTCAACAGGCGCCACCAGCGGGTCGTGCCGAACAGCGTGCCCAGGACGACCATCGCCAGCGCGAGCGCCAGCGAACCGCCGCCGATCCCGCCGAAGACGCGCGGCATGCCCGGGCGCCAGTCGTAGCCGTCGACGGCGTCGCCCGCGCGGCGGGTGACGGCGAGCGCGCGGCCCTCGTCGCGCGCGGCGCGCGCCTCCTCCGGCCAGCCGGCGGCGAGCTCCGCGCCGGGCTCGATCGCGAACGCGACGGCGTCCTCGCGCCAGACGCCCTCGAGCTCGCCGGGCACGCTCAGCTGCTCCTCGCCCGCGTGGTACACGAGCTGGTCGCGCCACGGCAGGCCGGTCGCGACCCACGTGAGCAACGCGACGGCGAAGACGATGCGCAGGGCGCCGAGGACGCGGGCCCGGGTGCGGCTGGAGTCGGTCACGGTGGTTCGGGCTCGGCGGCGCGTTCCGTGGGCTCAGGGGAGCAGCGGCACGGGCGCATCACGCCTCGCGCGCTCGGCCTCGAGGACGCCGTCCCACCAGTCCTGCCAGTCCTCCTCGCGGAGGCTCTCGACGTCCGCGCCGGACGCGGTCTGCAGCGCGCGCATGCAGCGCACGCGCACCGTCCCCGACGGGTGGTTGACCGCGAAGTCGACGATGATCGCGAGCCACTGCATCCGCGCCATCCGGTAGCGCTCGCCGGAGAGCTCCGCGTTCTCCTCGGGCAGGTCGTAGACCTCGACCAGGCGCATCACGCCGTCGATGAC
>JAUHYB010000083.1 GCA_030426745.1 bacterium | reverse complement strand
CATGCTGTTCCTGATCGCGACCGCGATCGCCTGGGCGTTCGGGCGCGGCGAGTACGACGGCGAGTCCGAGCGCCACTTCGTCGGCGAGCACGACGTGCTGATGCTCTGCTCGACCCTCGGCATGATGCTGATGGCCGGCTCGGGCGACCTGATCGCCTTCTTCATCGGCCTGGAGCTGCTGTCGGTGCCGCTCTACGCGCTCAGCGGCTTCCGCCGCACGAACGACCGCTCCGTGGAAGCCGGCCTGCGCTACTTCCTGCTCGGCGCGTTCGGCTCGGCGCTGTTCCTGTACGGCGCGGCGCTCGTCTACGCCGGCACCGGCGCGGTGTCGTTCGCGGCGCTGACGACGGCCGACACGGGCGACTCGCTCTCGGTGATCGGCATGGCGCTCATCACCGCCTCGCTGCTGTTCAAGGCCGGCGTGTTCCCCTTCCACTTCTGGGTGCCCGACGTCTACCAGGGCGCGCCGACGCCGGTGACGACCTTCATGGCCACCGGCACGAAGGCCGCGGCGATCGCGTTCCTGCTGAACATCGCGTTCCTGATGCCGGCGCCCGCCGCCGGCTCGCTGGCCGTCGTCGCGCTGCTGACGATCGCGATCGGCAACGTCGGCGCGCTCGTGTCGCGCGACCTGAAGCGCATGCTCGCGCTTTCCGGCGTCGCGCACGCGGGCATCCTGCTGCTGGCCGTCGTCGCGTCCCTGCGCTCCGGCGACGCGGAAGCGGCCGAGCGCGCGGCGCTCTACTACATGGCCGCCTACGTCTTCTCGGCCGGCGGCGCCTTCGGCCTGCTGACCTTGCTCGAGGCGAAGGGCGAGGGCGGCGCCACGCTCGACTCGCTGCGCGGCCTCGGCGCGCGCCGCCCGGCGATCGCCGCGGCCATGGCGGTCTTCATGCTGTCGCTCGGCGGCATCCCCGCGACCGGCGGCTTCCTCGGCAAGTACTTCGTCTTCTCGACGCTGGTCGTCGACGCGGACATGATGGGCGTCGCCCTGATCGCGATCCTGCTCTCGGTGATCGCGCTCGGCTACTACCTGCGCGTCATCATCGCGATGTGGATGGAGGCCGCCGACGAGTCGCCCGCCCCCGTCGCGCACCGCCCCCTCGGCGGCGCCGTCGCGCTCGTCTGCGTCGCGATGGTCGTCCTGCTCGGCGTGCTGCCCGGCGTGTTCCTGGGCATGCTCCCGTAGCGCGTCGCCGCGGGAGTACCGTGCCGCAACTGATTGTCCTGCCCCGCCTGCGCGGGACAATCAGTTGCGGCACGGTACTCCCGAACGCAGCGAGGCCGCCGGAACGCGTCCGGCGGCCTCGCTGCATTCCGGGGGTCGCGCCCCGGTCCCGGTCGAGCGGCGCCCGACCGGATCGGCCCCCGCGCGGGGAGCCGGAGTCCGTCCGTCGTCAGCCGACGTCGTCGAACTCGACGGCCCAGCCGCGCCGGCCGCCCTGGATGCGCTCGCAGCGCACCAGCTGTCCGTGGAACTCCCGCGTCTCTCCGCCGTCCTCGACGCGGACGGTCACCGACAGCTCGCCGTCGGTGAAGAACAGGATGCCCGTCTTCGACAGGTTGTCCGCCGTGCCCTCGAGGCGCGTCGTGTCGACGCGGACCGCCACGCGGCCCTTCGTCTCACGCCGCTCCGCGCGCCGGCGCTCGCCGATGCCCTGGGCTCGTTCTTCGGGGTGCTTCATGGGTCGTGTCTCCGCGAGGGAGGGGCCGCCCCGCGGGGCGGATCGCTCTCCGTCTTTCGACCCGGACGCGCCGGCGGCTTGACGGAGCGGCGCGCGCCTCCACACGCGGTCGGGGCAACCGGGCGCGCGCCCCCGACCCGGATCGTCGCAAGCCACGCCTGCTGCGTGACTTGCGCCACCCGGAGTTCCCTCCGCGCGCGTCCCCGCGCAGGGAACGCGTGCCGCCCGCGCGCCCTGGTCCGGCCGAATGCCGCCTTGCGGGCCCGCCGCGAGCTTCCGAGACTGCTCGTTCCGCCCCGCCGCCCGCTCGCACCGCAGCCGGCGAGGCTTTCGAGTCGACACCGAGAGAAGGAGAGAGAGATGCCGAGGCTTTCCCGCCCCATCGGCCGCGCACCCCGTCGTGCTCCTGCCGCCGCACTCGTTGCCGTGGTCGCGAGCGCGTTCGCCGCCCCCGCCCCAGCCCAGGACTTCATCGCCGAGTTCCAGGGCACCGCCGTGGGCGATCACTTCGGCTGGGCCATCGCCGCCGCCGGCGACGTGAACGGGGACGGCGTGCCCGACCTGATCGTCGGCAGCCCGAAGGACGACACCATCGGACCGGACGCGGGCGCCGCGCGCGTGATCTCCGGCGCGGACGGCTCGACGATCCACGAGTTCTTCGGCGACTTCTTCTACGACGAGTTCGGCTACTCGGTAGCCGGTGCCGGCGATGTGAACGGCGACGGGTACGCTGATGTGATCGTCGGAGCGCCGTTCGACGATGACAATGGGACGAACAGTGGAAGCGCCTGGGTGTTCTCCGGAATGACTGGCCACTCACTGCACACGGTGTATGGCAGTTCGGCAGGGGGTAGATTCGGTCACGCCGTCGACGGGATCGGCGACATAAATGCGGACGGCGTGCGAGACTTCATCGTGAGCGCAGCATTCGATGCGAGCAATGGCACAGAGGCCGGTTCGGTCACCGCATTTTCCGGATCGACCGGCGGTGTGCTCACGATGACTCACGGCCCGTCAGGGAGCAGGCTCGGACACTCACTTGCTGCCATTGGAGACGTGAGCGGTGATGGCGTAGTTGACTGGTTGGCTGGCGCACCGAATCAAGGCCTTGGCAAGGCGTATCTCGGTGATGGCGCTAGTGGCGACCTCGTGCAGACATTCTCACCAGTTGCATCCGAATTCCACTTCGGGCGATCTGTCTCGGAATCTGGGGACCTCAATGGAGACGGAGTTCCGGACTTCGCTATCGGCCACTCGGGCGGTTCCGGAGTTGTTCGATTCTACTCTGGAAGCGACTACTCACTGCTATTCGAACACACCCCTCTGTTCGGCTCCGTCCAGTACGGTTGGGACGTAGACGCAGCGGGAGATGTCAATGGTGACGGCACTCCTGACCTTGTCGTAGGCAGCAGAGCGATGACGGCCCTCGTCGTATCAGGTACAGGCGCTGTCGTCTTGGACAAGAACGGACCTACGTCCTTTGGCACGACAGTCGCTGGCATAGGTGACATCGATGGCGACGGGTTCGCCGACATCGCCGTTGGCGAGTACGAATGGGACAACCTCCGCGGCCGCGTCACGCTCTACTCCGGCATCGGCAACGGCGAACCGATCAAACCGTTCTGCATCGGTGACGGCGTCGACCAGGTCTGTCCGTGCGACAACCACGCGACGAACGACGGCGGCTGCGCGAACTCGTCGGGGAACGGCGCGGTCCTCACGCACACCGGCACGCACTCCATCGACCGCGACGACCTCTCGTTCGTCGTCTCGAACGCGATCCCCGGTCAACCTTGCCTCCTGATCCAGGGCGGCACGAAGGTGTCCTTCCCGTTCCGCGACGGCAGCCTCTGCATGGGTAACCCCACCGAGCGAATGGAAGTCGTCTTCCTGGACGGGTCCGGCTCCGGACAGACCACGGTCTCGATCTCGACCGAGGGCAACGTCTCCCCCGTCCAGCGCACCTGGTACCAGGCCTGGTACCGCGACCCGGGCGGCGTGAGTCCTTGCGGCACCCACTCGAACTTCACGAACGGCGTCGAGGTGCTCTGGAGGATCTGACCGTCAGCGAACGACAGCAGGGGCCGGTTCCGTCATGGAAGCGGCCCCTGCTCGCGTTCTGCCGCCGCCCCTATGCCGACAGCTCGCGCAGGCGGCGCGCCAGGTCGGCGGTCGGCTCCAGCGCGACGTCGTGCGAGTCCTTCGTCGCCAGCACCTTCGCCTGCGCGGTGCCGGCCTCCCACTCGTCGTCGCCGATCACGAGCGCGACGCGGTGGCCGCGCTTGTCGGCGTACTTGAGCTGCGCGCCGAGCTTCCTGGGCTCGGGGTAGAACTCGACGGACACGCCCTCGCGGCGCAGGAGGGCGGCGAGGCGCAGGTAGTCGTCGCGGCGGTCCTGCGAGAAGAACGGCAGGAAGACGTCCGCCGTGGTCGCGCGCGTCTCCAGCTTGCCGAGGTGCTCGAGCGCGCTGAACAGGCGGTCGAGGCCCAGCGACGCGCCCACGCCCGGCAGGTCCTGCTTGGTGTAGAGGCTGGCGAGCTCGTCGTAGCGGCCGCCCGAACCGACGCTGCCGATCTCGGGCAGCTCGGCGAGGAAGGTCTCGTACACCGTGCCCGTGTAGTAGTCGAGGCCGCGCGCGATCGCGACGTCGAGGCGGACCCGCGACCCGGACACGCCGGCGGCCGCGACGCCCGCGAAGAGCTCGCGCAGCTCCTGCACGCCGCGCTCGCCGACTTCGGATCCCGCGACGAGCGGCGCGAGCGCGCGCAACACGGCGTCGGTGTCGCCCTCGAGCCCGGCGAACTCCAGCACGCGCGCGCACTGATCGTCCGACGCGCCCGCGGTCTCGCGCATCTCGGCGGCGACCTTCTCGGGCCCGATCTTCGCCAGCTTGTCGAGCGCGCGCAGCACCTCGGCCGAGCGCTCCGACAGGTCGAGGCGCTCCAGCAGCCCGCTCAACACCTTGCGGTTGTTCAGGTGGATCGTGAACTCCCCCACCTCCAGCGCGTCGAGCAGGTCGTGCATCACCAGCGCCGTCTCCACGTCGCTCGCGATGCTCGTCGTGCCGACCGTGTCGAAGTCGCACTGCGTGAACTCGCGGTAGCGCCCGCGCTGCGTGTTCTCGCCGCGCCACACCGGGCCGATGTGGTAGCGCTTGAACGGCGTGCCCAGCTCGCCCGCGTGCTGCGCGACGAAGCGCGCCAGCGGCACGGTCAGGTCGAAGCGCATCGCCACGCGCCGCCCGCCCGAGTCCTCGAAGCGGAACATCTGCTTGTCCGACTCCTCGCCGCCCTTGCCGGTCAGGATCTCCTCGTACTCGAGGGCCGGCGTGTCGATCGGCGCGAAGCCGTAGGAGCGGAACACGCGGCGCGCCGTCTCCATCATCGCCTCGCGCGGGATCGCGGCGGTCGGCAGGTAGTCGCGGAACCCCTTCAGGGTGCGGGGCTGGATCAACGGACGCTTCTCGGACATGGCGGCGGCTCAGGAGCTACGGGGATCGCGGGCCGCGATGATAGGCCCCGAGTGCGCGCGGTCCGCGGGGAATCCGCGTCCCTGGTCGGCCGAGCGGCCTAGTGCGGCGCGGCCCACAGCTCGCGCGCCCGCCGCAGGACGGGGTCGAGCTCCGAGGGGCGGTAGTCGAGCAGCTTGCGCGGCCCGTCCGGCAGCCAGCTCCGGTCGGGGTCGGTGATGCGGCCGCACGACAGCGCGTCCAGGATCGCGTCGCAGTACGCGACGTGCGCGACCAGCGGGTCCTTCGCCGCCACGCCGTCCAGGTCGTGGTGGTGCTCCGCCACGCGCACGACGCTCTTCGGCAGGCTCCAGCGCATCGCCACGAGGCGCCCGACCTCCGTGTGGCTCGTGCCCAGCTCGTCGCGCTCGACCGTCACCAGGTCGTCGCCCGTCGCCTCGACCTGCTCGCGCAGGCGGACGTAGGTCTCGCCGAAGTGGTCGAACATCACGAACTCGCCGATGTCGTGCAGCAGCCCGCACAGCTGCACCTCTTCGCTGCTGATCCCGCCGAGCCGGTTGCGCGGCAGGTCGACCGCGAGGCGCGACGCGACGACGGCCCGGTTCCACACGCGGCGCGGCTGGAAGCCGGGGATCGCCTCGAGGTTGCGGAACAGGTCCAGCACCAGCGCCTGCATCGCCATGCTCTTCAGCGAGCGCATGCCCAGGATCGACGCCGCGTGCTCGATCGACGAGACCGGCACCTGCAGCGCGTAGTAGGCGCTGTTCGCGACGCGCAGCGCCTTCGCCGCGAACGGCGGGTCGAGCGCGAGCACGCTGCCGACCTCCGACATGCGCGCGTCGCCGCGGTCGATCATCGTGTTCAAGCGCTGCACCACCTCGGGCAACGAGGGGATGTTCAGCTTGCTTCCGAGCTTGGCTGCGATCGTGCGAGAGTTCATGGGGGCGTCCCGCCTCTATCGGCCGGAGGCCTCCCCGTTCTGCGCGGAAGTCCGGCCGAATCGCAGGATCCCGAGGGCCGCCCGCCCGGCCGCGTCGCGGGGCCCGTGGAGCGCGGCCGCCGGGGCGCCCGGGGAGCCCTGGAGGAGGGTCTCCCAGGGGGTCGCCCCCGCCGACTCCGGGCCCCGGGCGGGGTCCTGCGCGGGCCGCGCCGCGGGAGGTCCGGGGCGCACCGACGCGATCCAGGCCAGGTCCGCGGGGCGCGCGCAGGCGTAGCGGGCCCCCGCCAGGGCCGCCAGGCGGTCGCGCTCGGCCCCGACGGCTCCCCACAGGCGCCGGCCGGGCCGCGCCCCGTCCACGTCGCCGTCCGCGTCGACGTCCAAGGCGCTGTCCAAGGCGACGCCCAAGACGCTGTCCAAGGCGCTGCCCGCGGCGTCCTGCGCGACGCCGGCCCCCGCGCCGGCGCGCCCCGTGACGCGCCCGGGCGCCTCCAGCACCGGCCGGCGCGCGTGCAGGAGGACCAGCGGCGCCAGCTCGGGCGGCGCGGCGATCCCCCACGCCGCCGGCGCGCGGGTGCTGTTCCAGGGCGCCGGGCTGGGCGTCGCGCCGCGCAGGTTGCGCAGCGCGCGGACGACCGCGACCTGCCGCGCCCCGCGGACGCGCCGGCCCTCGTGCGCGAGGAACTCGCGCGACACGTCCGCGACCAGCACGACGACGCAGGCCGCGGCCAGCCAGCGGCGCGCCGGCGCGTCCGCGGGCCAGACGGCCACGCACAGCGCCACGCCGCCGGCCGACGCGGCGAGCAACGCGGCGCGCGGCTCGAACCACGTCGCGCCGGCCGCCAGCACGGCGCACGCGACCCACGCGCGCTCGGCCGCGCCGCGCGCGTCGCGCCACGCCAGGACGACGGCGATCCCGTGCAACACGACCCACGACGCGGGCCAGCGCGCGGCCTCGGGCGCCGGCAGGTCGGCGGCGAGGCGCGCGCCCACGGCCAGCACGAGGCCCGCCGCCAGGACGGAGGCCGCGACGCTCCACCGCGTGTCCGAGACGCGCCGCGACACCGCGGGCCAGAACGCGATCCAGGCCGGCGCGCTCGCGAGCAGGATCGCCAGCGGCACGTCGTGCGACAGGCGCGCGACGGGCGAGCCGGGCGCGGCGCGCTCCCACGGTCCGCCGACCGCGGGCAGCGCGGCGAGGCAGGCCATCGGCACGCAGGCGAGCAGCAACTCGCGCGCGCGCACGCGGCGCGGCTCGCCGACCTCGGCGCGCAACACGCGCACCGACAGCGTCGCGACGACCGGCAACGCGGCGGCGAGCGCCACCGGCGAGCCGGCCAGCGCCAGGCCCAGCGTCAGGCCGGCCAGCAAGGAGGACTGCAGGCGGTCGACGTCGTCGCGCTCGTCCCGCAACAGCGGCGCGGACAGCAGGAGCCCCGCGCACGCGACGCAGGCGGTCCACAGCCCGAGCGGCAAGCGGCCCAGCGCGGCGGCCGCCACGAAGGGCGCGCCGATCGCCAGCTGCGCCGCCGCGAGCAGCGCGCGCGACCGCGCCGCCGGCCCGCCCAGCCGCGCCGCGGCGCGGTGCACGAGCAACACCAGCAACAACCCGAGCGCCGGCCCGACGTGCTGCAGCACGGACGCCAGCCGGTCCTCGTCCAGCGCGCTCGCCCCCGCGCGCCCCGTCGCGTCGCCCAGCGCGAGCGCCGCGAGTCCGGTCAGCGCCGCGGCGAAGACCGGCGCGTCGACGACGTCGCCGCCCTCGGGGTGGCGCGCCGCGCGGTCGAACTGCGCGACGCGGCCGGCGGCCAGCGCCAGCGCGACGCGGCGGAAGGCGAAGGCGCTCTCGGGGTCGGTGACGCGCTCGATCGGCCGCGGCGCGTCGGGCGACGCGTCGCGGCGCGGCCCCTCGCGTGCGAGGAAGCCGAACAGCAGCAGCAACCCGAGCAGCGGGGCGGCCAGTCGCGCGGTGCGCACGCGCGCCTACTCGAGGGTCCCGTCGACCCAGCGCCCGAGCAGCGCCGGCAGCTCCAGCTCGGTCAGGAAGTCGGGGCCGCGGCGCCGCACCCACCAGCGCTCCGCGCCGCCGCCGTCCAGGCGCTGGTCGACGACGACGTCCTCTTCCTGTCCGTAGGCGAGGCCCAGGACCGGCGCGTCGAGGTCCGACCGCACGCCGCGCGCGACGGTCGGCGAGTTGTGCACGAGCACGCGCTCGAACGATCCCTCGGGCAGCGCCGCCAGCCGGCGTTGCAGCAGGATCGCCGCGTCGCCGGACACGACGACGCGCACCGGCCCGACGCCCTGGTCACGCAGCGACGCGAGCAGCGCGTCGAAGCGCCGCAGGTCCGCCTGGTCGTCGTCCACCGAGAGCGCGACCACGAGCCACCCGCGGTCGTCGGCGACGCGCTTCCACCGCGCCTCCATCTCGTCGGCGAACGCGTAGGTCGCGTCGCGCGCGGCGTCGCGCGCCAGCACGACGGCGCCGCGCACCTCGCCCGCGGGCTCGATGGCCCAGGCCGCGACGTCGCCGCCCTCGCCGAAGCTCGCCCAGGCGTAAGGGCGCGTCCACTCGGGGCAGCCGGGCAGGCCGAAGTGTCCCGCGCGCTCGCGCAAGCTGGCCGGCGCCGACGAGCGCACGCCGAAGTCGCGCAGGTGGTTCCAGTCGCGCCACAGGTCGCGCAGGGGTCGTTCGCGCGCGCCGTCACCGCCGGCCTGCAGCGCGTCGCGCAGCGCGGCGGGGTCGTCGACGAGCGAGACCGTGACGCCCTCGCCGTTGCGCTCGTGCCCGTTCACCTGCAGCACCGGCTCCAGGCGCCAGTCTGCCGCGTCGCCGAGCGGCGCGCGCACGTACATCTCGATGCCGTCGCCGAACTCGACGTCGCGGAACGGCTCGGTCCGCGCGCGCTCGCGGCGGCCGTCCGGCGCGACCCAGTCGAGCCCCATCACGAGCTCCTCGGGCACGCGCACGTCGTGCAGCGGCGCGAGGTGCACCGTAATCGCGTCGCCGCGCCCCTCCGCCTTCGCCGCGGCCACGCCGGGGACCGTGCGCATGTCGAGCGACGCCAGGAAGTCGTCCACGGGGTCCGGGCCGACCGCGTCGCCGCGGCGCTCCAGCACGCGCTGCACGTTCGCCAGCGTCGCGAAGGACGGGCGCCACGCGACGCTGCGCGCGGCGCGGTCGGACTCGAACAGCACCAGCGCGGCGTCGCGCGCCGGTTGCGCGGCGTTCGCGTAGAGCGCGCGGACGCGGCTCTCGCGCTCGGCGCGCACGACGGCTTCCTGCAACGGCCGGTAGGACGCGTAGTGGTCCTGCGCGGGCGCCGCGGCGACCGACGGACCGGCGACAGCGGGAGCGGGGAGGAGGGCGGCGGCGAGCGCCGCGCCCGCGGCGAGGCGGGGCGCGAGGGAGTGGATCATCAACGGGTCGGATAGGTCTCGAGCACCCAGGCCTTCCAGAGCTCTTCCAGCTCGAGGATCGACAGGCCGAAGGTGGCTTGCAGGGCGTCGCGCGTCTCCTCGCGCTGCCGCAGCCGGCGCAGCAGGTCGTTCAGCTTCTTGCCGTCGCGCTGCATCAGGTAGTCGACGTAGCTGAACGCCGCGGCGTGTTCCTCGGGGGTCAGTTCGGTGGTCTTCTTCTGCATCACCGCGGACATCGCGGGCTGCTTGTTCAGCGCGACGAGCTTGCGCACGCCGACCTTGAACTTGCCGCCCTTGAAGTCGCGCTTGGTGTTCACTTCCTCGTAGCAGTACGTGCGGCAGCTGCCGGTCAGCTCGAACTCGAACCAGTGGGCGAGCCCCGCGTCGGCCCAGCCCTTCTTGTCGTTGCCGATCCAGTAGCTGGGCCGCTGGTGCGACAGCAGGAGGTGCGTCGCGTTGTGCACGAGGTTGCGGTGCAGCGCCTCGTCGTCCTTGAAGTGGCGCTTGTGTCCGCTGGTCGAGTAGCGCGGATTGACGGTGTAGAGCTTGACGCCCAGCGAGTTCGCGTTGCCGCACAGCCGCGCCGACGCGTCCTTCTGGTCGCGGTCGTCCCACCACACCGCGATCAGCGGCTTCTCGGCGAAGTCGCCCTCCCGCGCGCCGAGCTTCTCGAGGTACAGGTCGAACAGCGCCTCCATGCGCGCGGCGGTGATGTGCAGCATCTCGTGCGGGTTGCGCTTCACCTTGTCGACCTTCATCTCGCGCGACTCCCAGATGATGACGAAGTGCTCGGACTCGGCCACGCGGACCGGCTTCTCGAGCTCCTTCTCGATCCAGGCGAGCTGCTCGCCGCGCCGCGCGATGTCCTTGCGGCGCCGCTCCATGCCGTCCTGCACGTGCTCGTTGTCGCAGAACTTGCAGTCGACGAAGCCCGTGCCCTGACAGGTCACGCAGTCGGCCACCACGCTGCAGAAGAGGACGTCGTCCTCCAGCGCGCACTCGTGGCGGTCGTGCTGGTCGCACTCCTCGCGGCCGGTCGACGCGCACTTCTTGCAGACGTGCTCCGGCACGTCGTCCTCGCCCGCGTCCGCCGCCGATCCCCCACGGAGGTCCGCGCCGCCCGCGGCCAGCGTCCACGCGCAGAGCGCGATCGCGAGCGCCGCCGCGCGCACCGTCCGAACGGTCCTGCGTTCCATCATCGTCTACCGCCTTCCGAAGGCCCTGGGGGGAGGAGCCGCGGCCAGTCTAACCGATCGCGTCGGCCGAGCCGGAAGGGTCCGCCGGCGATGCGGGGCGGCGCGCGGGCGCCGCGGCACGCTCGTGGACGAGGGCGCCGGCCTTGAGCACGCGCGCGACCGGGTTCCAGCCGAACTCGTACGTCAGGAAGGACAGGTTCGGCGCGTCGAGCAGCGCGACGTCCGCCTGCTTGCCGACCTCCAGCGACCCCAGGCGGTCGCCGCGCGCGAGCGACGCGGCCGCGTTCAGGGTCGCGGCGGTCAGCGCCTCCGCCGCGCTCATGCCGTAGCGCAGCGCGGCCCAGGTCAACACCTCGGGCATCGACTGCGTGTAGCAGGACCCGGGGTTGTAGTCGGTCGCCAGCGCCGGCGCGAGGCCGGCGTCGATCATGCGGCGCGCGGGCGCCTCGGGCTCGACGCGCAGGAACAGCGGCACCAGCGGGCACAGCACCGGGATCACGCCCGCCTCGGCGAGCGCCTCGATCCCCTCCTCGCTGACGCACTCGAGGTGGTCCGCGCTGGCCGCGCCGAGCTCCGCCGCGAGCTGCGCGCCGCCGCCGGAGGTGAGCTGGTCGACGTGCATGCGCACCCCCAGGCCCAGCTCGCGACCGCGCTGCATGAGGCGCCGCGACTGCTCGACGTCGTAGACGTGCGACTCGGTGAACACATCGCAGTACTCGGCCAGGCCGCTCTCCGCCACGGCCGGCAGCATGTCGTGGAGCAGCGCGTCGACGTACGCCTGCTTGTTCTCGCGGAACTCCAGCGGGAAGTCGTGCGCGCCCAGGAAGGTCGGCACCAGCTCGACCGGGTGCGCCGCGTTCGCGGCGGCGATGACGCGCAGGCACTTCAGCTCGTCCTCGTGCGACAGGCCGTAGCCGGTCTTCGCCTCGACGGTCGTCGTGCCCAGCTCCAGGAAGCGGTCGAGCCGATCGAGCAGGCGCGCCAGCAGCAGCTCCTCCGACGCGCCGCGCACGCCGCGCACGCTGGACAGGATGCCGCCGCCCGCCTCGCTGATCTCGACGTACCCCTTGCCCGCGACGCGCATCTCGAACTCGTCCTCGCGCGTCCCGGCGAAGACCGGGTGCGTGTGCGCGTCCACGAAGCCCGGCACCGCGAGCGCGCCCTCCGCGTCGAGCACCTCCGCGGACGTCCACGCGGCGCGCACCTCGTCCTCCGGTCCGACGGCGGCGAGGCGGTCGCCGACGATCGCCAGCGCCGCGCCGCGCACGCGCTCGACCTTCCCGAGCGCCGCGCCGCCGAGGGCCGTCGATCCGCGGGGCGTGGCCAGTTCACCGATGTTCGTGACGAGGAGGTCTGCGGTCTGCATGGGCCGGAGCGTAGCAGGCGGCGCGCGCCGCTCCAGTCGCGCGCGCCGAGGGTTCGGCGTCGAGGGCGCCCCAAGTCCGGAGGAGCCCGCTAGGATGGCGACGCCGCCCGCGCGACGCGTCGCGCGGTTCCCCGCTCGCACCTTCCCGATCCCCGGAGCTCGCCGTGTCGAGAGCCCGCACCACGCTCGCCTTCGTTCCCCTCGCCCTCCTCGCCTCCACCGCGTCCGCGCAGCAGATCTACCGCGTCGACCACGAGGCCCACCCGGGCGGCGACGGGTCCTCCTGGAACTCCGCCTTCCAGAGCCTGCAGGACGCCCTGGACGCGGCCAACGCGGACGCCGACCGCGACGAGATCTGGATCCGCGAGGGCGTGCACATGCCGACGTACCAGCAGTCCCAGTCGGA
>JAUHYB010000499.1 GCA_030426745.1 bacterium | reverse complement strand
CGGAACGTCTTGCCGGGCGGGTCGAAGGCGACCGCGACCAGGTCGGGCGACTCCTGCTCCAGGATGCGCCGCAGCGTCATCGTGAAGCCGTAGGTCGCGCCGGTCGGCCGGCCGTCGGTGGTCGTCAGGCCCGAGCGGTACATCGCGAAGTGCGCGCGGTACGCCAGGGCGGTCCCGTCGAGGAGGAAGAGGCGAGGCATGGCGGCGAGCATAGCGTCAGGCGGACCGTCGACGCGGGCCTCGGGCGCGGTATCCTCCGCGCGTGACGCCTCCCCGCGAACGACTGGCGCCCGGCGTGCCCGACTGGAGCGCGCTCGGGATCGACGACCTCGGCGCGCTGCTGGCCGGCGGCGCGCCGCCGCGCCGCGCCGAGCGGCTGGCGGACGGCGACGGCTTCGAGCGCTGGCGCGTCCCGCTGCCCGGCACGCCGATGCCCGACGGGCGCCGCAACGGGAAGCCGCGCGGCGCGGGCACCGGGTGGCTGCGGCTGTTGCGGTGGACCGACGCGCGCCTCGGCGACCGCGTGCGCGCGCGCGTCACGGCGCCGCGCTCCGCCAGCCCGGCCGAGCGCGCGTGGAACCTGTCGTGCGCCTTGCGCGCGGCCGGCGTGCCGTGCGCGGAACCGATGGCGGTCGCGGCGGACGGCGCGATCGCGGCGAAGCGCTCGCTGTACGTCACGCGCGAGCTCGAGGGCCTGCTGCCGCTGGACGCGTGGCTCGAGCGCTTCCCGTCCGCGCGCGACCGGCGCGAGCTGGCCGCGGCGCTCGGATCGTTCGTCGCGCGCCTTGCGGCGTCGGGTGTGCGCGTGCCGCGCTTCGCGTGGTCGGACGTCGTCGCGCACGAGAAGTCGGGCGGCCGCGCGGCCTGCGCGCTGGAGGCGATCACCGACGCGCGCGACCGCGCCGCCGTGCGCGGCATCCCGGTCTCCGCGCTGCCGGAGCTGGCGCTGGCCGAGGTGGCGGACGGCGCGCTGGGGGACGCGGACGCGGCCGCGGAGCGAGTGCGGCTGGCGCGCGCGCTGGCGGCGAGCGCCCCGGCGTCCGCTCGAGCGGCCTCCGCCGACGCCCGCGACCTCGCGCGCTTCGTGCGCGGCGCGCTGGGGGCGTCCGCGACGCGCGCGGATCGTCGCGCGCTGTTCGGCGAGTTGCGCGCGCTGGCCGCCGCCGGCGCGCCGCGTCGCGAAGTCGCCCGCGACGCTTAACCTGCGGGCGGCCCTCGGTCAGAATGCGCCGCCCGCGAGGCCGCTCTCGCCGCGCCGGACCGACGAGACGCCCGATGACCGACACCACGCCGGAACCCGCACCGACCCCCGTCCTCGCCCCGGACGTCGACTCGGCGCCGCCGCCCTTCGCGCCCGTGCGCGCGCTGCTCGGCGGCTTCCTGATGGGCCTCGCGAACCTCGTCCCCGGCGTGTCCGGCGGCACGATGATCCTGGCGCTCGGCCTGTACGACCGCTTCATCGGCGCGATCGCCGACGTCACGCGCCTGCGCCGCGAGCCGCGGTCGTTCCTGTTCCTCGGCGTGCTCGTGTTCGGCGCGCTGCTGTGCTTCGCGCTCCTGTCCGGCGTGGCGGTGACGCTGGTCGCGGAGCAGCGCTGGGTCATGTACAGCCTGTTCGTCGGCATGACGCTGGGCGGCGTGCCGGACCTGTCGAAGCAGTGCCGGCCGTTCGGCGCGCGCGTGCTGGTCGGCGCGCTGGTCGGCTTCGGCGCGATGGCGCTGCTGGCGTACGGCCTGTCGTCGACGCCGATCCCGGCGAACGTCCCGGTGCTGGTCGGCATCGGCGCGCTCGCGGCGTCGTCGATGATCCTGCCCGGCGTGTCGGGGTCGTACCTGCTCCTGATCTTCGGCATGTACGAGGTCGTCGTCGGATCGATCTCCGAGGTGCTGCGCGGCGACCGGGCGGAAGGCCTGGCCGTGCTGGTGCCCGTCGGTGTCGGCGCGGCGCTCGGCATCGCGTTGCTCAGCAACGTGCTGAAGGTCCTGCTGGCGCGCGCGCCGCGGGCGTCGCACGCCGTGCTGCTGGGCCTCCTGTGCGGGTCCGTGCTGGGCCTGTGGCCGTTCCAGGAGTCGAAGTACCCCGAGCTGGCGGACCGCGGCGAGCGCAAGGCCGTCGCGGCGCTGGTCGAGGGCGCGGCGGCGGACTACGTGCGCGCGGAGTTCGGCGTCGCGTGGACCGACGACGAGGTCGAGGCGTTGCGCGCGCGCTTCGCCGGCGACGGCCCCGGCGACCTGAAGCGCAAGTCGATCGAGCTGGAGCGCTTCCGCCCGAGCGGCGGACGCGTCGCGCTGAGCGCCCTGCTGCTGGTCGTCGGCATCGCGCTGACGCGCCTGCTCGGCCGCGGCGGCCCGGCCGCGCGCCACGCCTGACCGCACGAACGAACCGAGACCGAGACCCGAAGGAACGATGGCCAAGCGACGCGACGACTTCACGCTCTGCACCCTGAACCTGAACGGCGTCCGCGCCGCGGAGAAG
>JAUHYB010000498.1 GCA_030426745.1 bacterium | reverse complement strand
TCGACGACGACGGCGCGAGCGACGCGAACGGCGAGATCACCTACTTCGAGCGCGGCCCCGGCGGGTCGAACAGCCACGTGCTGTTCACGGCGCTCGACGAGAACGGCAACCAGGTCGGCGCGCCGTACGTGATCTACCCGAACACCTGCACCGACCTGACGCCGCCGACGAACATCCGGTACTACCACGCCAGCGGCAACACGGCCGGTACGCAGACGCTCGAGGGCCGCGTGATCGACCTGTCCGACGCGTTCGGCGTCACCACGGTGCACGCGATCCGCGTGTCGAACCCGACCGTCGGCAACGACGGCTTCAACGGCGGCGAGACCGCGCCGGACATCAAGGTCTTCGGCATCGACACGATCAGCCCCGACTGCAACGACAACGACCTGAACGACCGCTGGGAGATCGCGGAGGGCCTCGTGTCCGACCTCGACATGAACGGCGTTCCGGACGAGTGCGAGCCGGGCTGGACGCCCTTCTGCGAGGGCGACGGGTCGCAGAACGGCGGCCTGGACTGCCCCTGCCTGAACAACACGACGGGCGGCAGCCTGCCCGCCGGTTGCGTGAACAGCACGGGCAACGGCGGCTCGATGACGGCCTCCGGCGTGCCGAGCCTGACGAACGACACCTTCTCGCTGCTCGTCCAGAACGTGCCGACCAGCACCGTGGTGTTCTTCCAGGGCACGGCGCTGTTCGGCGGCCAGGACGGCACGCCCTTCGGCAGCGGCATCCGCTGCGTCGGCGGCCAGGTGATCCGCATCAGCAAGTTCACGCCCGCGACCCCGCCGCCGCACGTGCTGCCGAACGCCGACCAGACGGACGGGCTGTCGACCTACGGGACGATCTTCCCGGGCGACGTGCGCTTCTACCAGGCGTACTACCGCGACCCCGGCTCGCCGGTCTGCTCGCCCGGCTACAGCACGACGAACGCGATCCGCGTCGTCTGGGGCCTGTAGCCTCCGCGGCTTCGCACCACGGCGGGCCCGCGCGAGTCGATCCTCGCGCGGGCCCGCCTCGCGTTCGAAAGGGATTCGCGGCGCGGCGCGTGAATGCCCGCGCAGCGACGCGGTAGGGTCCGCGCTCGTCCCCCACGCACCGACCCCGCCGCGAGGCCCCCCCATGATCACCAGCACCACCGACCACGTCGCCGGCCGCCAGGTCGCCGAACAGCTCGCCGTCGTCACCGGGAACGTCGTCAAGGCCAAGCACGTCGGCCGCGACATCTTCGCCGGCCTGAAGTCGATCGTCGGCGGCGAGATCCACGGCTACTCCGAGCTGATGGCCGAGGCGCGCAACGAGGCCTTCGCCCGCATGCAGGAGGAGGCGCGCCGCCTGGGCGCCGACGCCGTCGTGAACGTGCGCTTCACGACCAGCATGATCATGCAGGGCATGAGCGAGGTCCTCGCCTACGGGACGGCCGTGCGCCTGGCGCCGGCGGTCTGAGCGCGGGGCGGGGCCGATCCCGCGACCGGTCGCCCGACCCGTCGCGATTTCCCGCCCCCCGCCGCGAACCGCGCGCGCCGCGGGTCGGTCCCCCCTCCAGGGTGGGCGGGGGCTCGGGATGGTCCGGGCGCGGGCCCGCTCAGCGCTCGCGCGCCAGCGAGCGGGCGAAGATCTCCGTCACGCCCTCCGCGTTCATGAAGCCCTGGCCCCACTCCGCGTCGAGGTCCGCGAGCAACCCCTCCTCGATCATCCGCGCCCCGCTCTTGCCCTCGGCCAGCGCGGCGCGCACGCGGCGCATGCACTCGCGGATCATCGCGCGGTACTCGTCGAACTCCTCCCACCCGCCGACGGGGCCGTGGCCGGGTAGGAGCGTCACGTCCTCGGGCAGCATCTCGCGGATGCGGTCGAGGTTCGCGGCGTAGCCCTCGACGTCGCCGCCGCTGGTCAGGTCGACGAAGGGGAACGCGCCGGCGAAGTAGTGGTCGCCCAGGTGCACGACCTTCGACCCGGTGAACCACACGATGCTGTCGCCGTCGGTGTGGCCCTCGGCCAGGTGGATCACGCGGACCTCCTCGCCGTTGAAGTGCAGCGTGACGCCCTCGTCGTAGGTGATCACGGGCAGGCCCGCGGCGGGCGTCGCCGGGTCGTTCACGCGGCCCTCCATCGACGCGTCGCCGGCCAGGCGGCGGCGGACGTTCTCGTGCGCCATCACGACGGCGCCCGGGCCCGCGACGCCTTCGGCGTTCGACGCCGCCCCGAAGTGCGCGTTGCCGCCGGTGTGGTCGCCGTGCCAGTGCGTGTTCAAGAGGAAGCGCGGGCGCGCGCCGCCCAGCTCCACGACCGCTTGCTCGATGCGGTCCGCCAGCGGCGCGAACTGGTCGTCGATCATCAGCACGCCGTCGTCTCCGACGGACAGGCCGATGTTGCCGCCGCGACCGGTCACGACGTGCACGTTGCCGCCGACGGGCGCGACCTCGATCGGCACGTTCTCCCAGTCCTGACGGACGACGAGGGCGCCGGCGGGGACGGCCA
>JAUHYB010000497.1 GCA_030426745.1 bacterium | reverse complement strand
TGCTCGAGGACGTGGACGGCCCGCTGGTCGCCCGGGATCCGCGGGAATAGACCCCGCCGACCGGCGTCGGATGCGCCGCGATGGGAACGTCCATGACGGAGCCGGCACGAGCAGAGGACCACCAACTCGTCCAGGAGACCCTGGCGGGGAACCGGATGTCCTTCCAGCTGCTCGTCGAGCGCTACCAGGATCGGCTGTTCTCCCTCGCCCGGCACTACACGCGCCACTCCGTCGACGCCGAGGACATCGTCCAGGAGGCCTTCCTGAAGGCCTACCGACGCCTCGACAGCTTCGACGGTCGCTCGTCCTTCTACACCTGGATCTACCGCATCGCGGTGAACACGGTGCTGGACGTGATGAAGCGGCGCGGGCGGTCGCCGGTGCGCAACGTGGAGGATCCCGAGGTCGTCACGGAAGCCCGGCCGGTCGCGTGCGTCGCGCCGGACGCGGGGCTGCAGACCGAGGAGATCAGCGAGATCACCCACCGCGTGCTCGACGAGCTGCCGGAGATCTTCCGGACGGTGCTCGTGCTGCGCGAGTTCGAGGAACAGAGCTACCAGTCGATCGCCGACACGCTCGGCATCTCGATCGGGACGGTGGAGTCCCGGCTGTTCCGCGCCCGCGCGAAGTTCAAACAGAAGCTGCTCACCCTGTACCCCGAGTTCGGTGGTGCCTGAGCGACGGAGCCGTGCGATGAACGACTGCAAGCAACTCGAAACGCTGATCCCGAGCTACCTCGACGGCGAGCTGAGCGAGGCCCAGGCCGCGCCGCTGCGACGCCACCTGCTCGCCTGCCAGGCGTGCCGCAACGCGGCGCAGGGCGAGCGCGCGCTCAAGGCGTGGTTCCAGGCGGAACCGGCGGTCGCCGTGCCGGACGGCTTCGCCGCGCGCATCGCGCGCCGGGCGTTCGAGGGCGACACGGGCGAGCCGCGCGTCGCGGCCGGCGCCGAGCGCGAGACGCCGATCCTGCGCTTCGTGCTCGCCGCGACCTCGGTCGCCGCGGCGGTGCTGTTCCTGCTGGCGATCGCCCTGCACGTCGCGGAGCTGCCCGGCACGGACCGCTTGCGCGCCGACTCCGCGTCGCCGCAGCCGCTCGAAGAGGTCCTGCGCGAGCTCGACCGCGTGAACGCCGAGTCCGAGCGCGCGGGCGATGCCGCGACCGCCGGAGCCGGGGAGGCCGCCCGGGGTGAGTGACCCGCGCGCGTGGATCGTGGTCCTGGCGCTGGTCAGCTTCCTCGCCGGGGGAGCCGCCGGCTTCGTCGTCGGCAAGGGCGAGGCGCCGCGCGCCGCGGATCCCTGGCCCTTCGCGGACTACGAAGCGCGCCTGTCGACCACGCTCGACCTGAACGACGACCAGCGCCGCCTGTTCCGGGCGGTGCTGGAGCATTACGAGGCGGACCTCGATCGGGTCCGCGAGCACCACGAGGCCCGGAGCGCGTCGGCGATGGAGCCGGAGCTGCGCGACCTGGGAATCCGCTATCGGTCCTTGATCCGGGACCGCGTCTTGCCCGAAAACAAGCGCCCGCTCTTCGACGCACTGGGCGAAGAGAACACGCGAATCCTGACGGAGGCCCCCTGAATGGCCCGTTCCTGTGGACTGAGACTCGGATCGCGACGGTTCGAGGCGGTCGTGCTCGACGGCACGGCGAAGAAGCCGAAGGTCGTCGACGCCTTCGCCGG
The DNA here is from genome assembly GCA_030426745.1 of bacterium. Taxonomy (GTDB): domain Bacteria; phylum Planctomycetota; class UBA1135; order UBA1135; genus JACKHV01. The sequence goes on along the minus strand of JAUHYB010000497.1, from coordinate 800 downwards.
CGACCTGCCGCCGCACACGCCGGAGTTCGAGAAGGAACGCCGCCGCGTGTTGAAGGAGGTGTTCCAGCGCGCCGGTAAGGGCGCGGACGACCTGGGCGTGGCGCTGGACGCGCGCGGCGCGGCCTTCCGCCGCCAGACGCTTCCGCTGGCCGACACGACGAAGATCGAGTCGGTGCTGAAGTACGAGGTCGAGAGCCAGCTGCCGCAGTTCAACATCGACGACGTCAGCGTCGACTGGATGGTGCTCGATCAGGCCGGTGACTCGTCCAAGCTGCTGGTGACCGCGGTGCCGAAGAACCTGCTGGAGCAGGTCATCGAGGACTGCACGAAGGCCGGGGCCGAGCCGCTCGAGCTGGAGCTCGAGACGTCGGCGATGGTGAACGCGGCGCAGGCCGCGGGCGTGCTGGCGCCCGACAGCGCCCAGGTGCTGGTGCACGTCGGCGAGACGACCACGGCGGTCGCCGTGGTCGACGCGGGCAAGGTGCGCGAGATGCGCGCGATCCACATCGGCGCGCTGGCGGCGGAACAACCGACCGCCGCCGCGGAGCCGCAACCGGAGGACGACCGCAGCGCCGAGCAGGTGCTGGAGGACGCCGAGAACGCGACCGAGGACGACGTCGACGAGGCGCCCGCCGAGTGGGCGCCCGCCCGCATCGTGACCGGCCACCAGCTGGACGAGGTGCTGTCGCGCGTGCGTCGCGAGCTGTCGCGCACGGTGTCCGGCGCGCGCACCGCCAACCAGATCGAGAACATCTACGTCTGCGGCTACCGCCTGCCGGGCATGATCGGCATGGAGGTCA
>JAUHYB010000082.1 GCA_030426745.1 bacterium | reverse complement strand
GAGGAGATCGAGCGCTACAAGCCGGACGCGGTGGTCGTCGACAACGACCTGACGCCGGCGCAGGGGCGCAACCTCGAGAAGGCGTGGAAGGTGCGGATCATCGACCGCTCCGAGCTGATCCTCGACATCTTCGCGCGCCGCGCGCAGACGCGTCAGGCGCGCCTGCAGGTGGAGCTCGCGCAGAACGAGTACATGTTCCCCCGGCTGCGCCGCATGTGGACGCACCTGGAGCGGATGGAGGGCGCGATCGGCACGCGCGGCCCCGGTGAGACGCAGCTGGAGACGGACCGTCGCTTGCTGAACAAGCGCATCACCGACCTGAAGAAGCAGCTCGCCGAGATCGAGGCGCGCAAGATGCGCGAGGTGCAGTCGCGCTCCGACCACTTCACGGTCGGCCTGGTCGGCTACACGAACGCCGGCAAGTCGACCTTGCTGAACGTGCTGACGGGCTCGGACGAGCTCGTGGCGGACATGCTGTTCGCGACGCTCGACACGCGCACGCGCCAGTGGCGCCTGTCGGACGGGCGCGCCGTGCTGCTGTCGGACACCGTCGGCTTCCTGCGCCGCCTGCCGCACCACCTGGTGGCGTCGTTCCACGCGACGCTGGAGGAGATGCTGAACGCGGACTTCCTGCTGCACGTGGTCGACGCGTCGCACCCGGACGCTGCGGAGCACATGTCGGCGGTGGACGAGGTGCTGTCGAGCTTCTCGCACCACACGCGCGCCGACGCGATCGTGTTCAACAAGGTGGACCGCGTCGAGGACCGCATCGAGCTGCACACGCTGCTGCAGGGCGTCGAGCAGGACGTCGTGTTCCTTTCCGCGTCGACGGGGGAGGGGCTGGACCGGCTCGACGAGCTGATCCGTCGCAAGCTGGACGAGCGCTCGGCCGTGGTCGAGCTGCGCTTCCCGGTCAGCGACGGCCGCACGCACGCGATGATCAAGAAGGTCGGCGTCGTGCTGGAGGAGAGCGTCGAGGACGACGTGCGCATGCTGATGCGCGCGCGCATCGAACAGGGCGCGCTGGGCAACCTGCTGCGCGAGAGCGGCGACGGCTTGCAGTGCGACTGGATCGAGCGCCCGCGCGTCGTCCGCGAGAGCTCCGTCACCTGACGACGCGTCCCTCCGGCGCGGCCCCGGATCCGCTGCCGCGTCGCGTCGCGGGCCGCGCGCGCGGCGTGCAGCCGCTCGGTCGGCGCGGCCGTGCGGTGCTGTGCGGAGCGGTGCGGTGCGGTGCGGTGCGGTGCGGCGTGACGCCGCCCGGGGACTCCGCGCGCGGCGCGGCGCGCCGGTCACAGCTCGTCGAAGGGCGGCAGCACGAGCTCGTCGCCCGGGCGGATCTGGTCCGGGTCGTCGATGCCGTTGTAGCGCGCGACCGCCGCGACGATGTCCGGCGTCCCGCGACCGTAGACCTCGGCGCAGATCTTCGAGAGCACCATCCCGGGGCGCACGGTGATGTGCCAGGTCTGCGCGGGCGGCTCGGGTTCGGGCCGGGGGGGGACGACGTCGTCGTAGGGGGTCGGGTCGTCCCCGTACCCTGTGTCCCCGTAACCGGTGTCGCCGTAGCCGACGTCCCCGTATCCGGTGTCGCCTAAGCCGCCGTCCTCGAACCACTCGCCGTCGTCCGTGACCGGCGGTTCGGGCCACTGGGGCCACTCGACGTCGGCGGGGGCCGCGCCGCTCGGGCGGCCCACGACCACGCGCGACCAGCCGTCGCCGGCAGCGGTCCGGGCGCCGCGGGCGCGCATCAGCGCGTCGCGCTCCGTACGCACGCCGTCGGCCCAGCGGGCCTGGATCAGGCCCGCCAGCGCCGCGAGGCACAGGAGCAGGAGGATGCCGAGGAGGATCCGCACGACCATGAGTCTAGCGGGGAAGCGGCGCCGCGCTCCCCTCCGGAGCGCTCAACCGGGCGTCTTCCGCGGTGGTCCGGCGCCCGGCGGAGCGCCGCGAGGAGGCGTGTCTGCGAGGGGCCGCCGACGCGGGCCGTGCCGGCGAGGACGGGTCCGAACGCGCGCCCGGGCCCGAACGGGCGCGAGCCCTCCCCCGGGCGGCGGGGGAGGGCTCGCGGTCGTTCGGGGCCGCCCCGTCCGGGCGACCGGTCTCGCGCGGCGCTACTCGGACGTCCCGGCGGCGGCGGCCTTCTTCGCGTTGCGCTTCTCCAGGAAGAGCAGGACCGGCGACGCGACGAAGATCGACGAGTAGGTGCCGACCAGCACGCCGATCGTCAGCGCGAAGGCGAAGCCCTCGAGCAGGCTGCCGGAGCCGTAGTTGAACGCGAACAGGATCACGACCGCGATCAGCGTCGTCAGCGACGTCAGCAGCGTCCGCGCCAGCGTCTGGTTGATCGACGTGTCGAGGATCGTCTGCAGGTCGCCCTTCATGCGCGGGCGGTTCTCGCGGATGCGGTCGAACACGACGATCGTGTCGTTCAGCGAGTAACCGATGATCGTCAGGAAGGCGGCCACCATCGGCAGGCTGAGCTCCGCGGCGACCAGGTCGAAGCGGATCGCGACGGCCAGCACGCCCAGCGTGATCAGCACGTCGTGGACCAGCGCGGCGACCGCGGCGAAGCCGTAGCTGTATTCCGCGAAGCGCATCCGGATGTAGAGCACGACCGCGAACAGCGAGAAGAAGATCGCCAAGATCGCGTTGTCGCGCAGCTCGCCGACGATCTGCGCGCCGACCGACGAGATCTCCGGCACCGGCTGGGCCAGCACCATCGCGTCGCCGCGCGAGTCGCTCTTGCCCTCGAAGGCCTGGCCGATCTGCGTGACGAAGCCGCTGGCGCGCGACGCCGACTCGGACGTGCCCGAGAACTCGTACACGCCGAAGCGGCCGGCCGCCTCGGTGACGGACACCTCGCTCATGCCGGGCACGGTGGACAGCGTCGCGGCGAGGTCCGTCTCGGGGTGCGGCGCCTCGAAGTAGAGGAGGCCGGTGACCGTCGTGCCCTCGGGCGTCACGACCACCGGGCCGTGCTGCAGGATGTCGGCCAGGTGCTCCTTCACGAGCGCCTCGGTCGTCGATTCGCCGGACGACTCGGCGTCGCCCTGGACGTTCTTGTAGGTGATGCGGAACTGGCGGTAGCCGGTCTCGCCGTCACCCGAGTCGATCAGCGGGCTGACTTCCGAGTGCTCGCCGACCGCGCCCTCGATGCCGGCGACCAGCTCGCGGACGGCGTCCGTCTGCTGCGGCTCCTCGGTGCGGATCACCAGCGAGCTGCCGCCGAGGAAGTCGATCGAGAACAGCTTGTAGGAGGGGACCGTGCTGAGCAGCACCAGGCCGCCCATGATCAGGATCACCGAACAGGCGAGCGCCGTCTTGGCCTTGCCCATGAAGCCGATCTCGGTCTTGCCGACCAGCTGCATCATCGAGAACGGCTCGGGCTGCTTCGCCCGGGCCGACGAGAAGTCGACGAGCAGGCGCGTGATGACCAGCGCCGAGAACATCGACGTCAGGATGCCGACCGACAGCGTGGTCGCGAAGCCGCGCACCGGGCCCGTGCCGACGTAACCCAGGATCAGCGCCGTGATCAGCGTCGTCACGTTCGCGTCGACGATGGTCGACAGCGCGTGGCCGAAGCCGTCCTTGACCGCCTGGCGGCGCTTGGCGCCCTTGTTCTGCTCCTCCCTGATCCGCTCGTAGATCAGGATGTTCGCGTCGACCGCCATACCGACGGTCAGGATGATGCCGGCCACGCCGGGCAGCGTCATCGTCGCCTGCATGAACGCCATCGCGCCCATCAGCAGCAGCAGGTTGGACAGCAGCGAGATCGCCGCGAACACGCCCAGCTTGCGGTAGTAGATGACGATGAAGCCGAGGACGACGATGAAGGCGAGCAGCACCGAGATCGCGCCCTGGCGGATGTACTTCTCGCCGAGCGTCGGGCCGACGCGCTCTTCTTCCTCGAACTGGACGTCGTAGGTCAGCGAGCCCGAACGCAGCACCTGGACGGTGTTGTTCACCTCCTGCTGCGTGAACTGGCCGCTGATCTGGAAGCTCTTGGCCAGGCGCTCGTTGATGTTCGCGAGGGACGCGATCTCGTCGGAGATCACGATCGCCATGCCCTGGTTCACGTTCTCCGTCGTGAAGTCGCTGAACGCCGGCACGCGCGAGCTCTTCATCTGCAGCGCGATCGCCGGCAGGTTCAGCTCGTCGAAGGTCGGGCCGACCCACTCGAGGTCGGTGCCGGTGAAGTTCCACTCCTCCTTCGGGATCGCGAGCGGGACCAGGCGGTCCGCGAGCGGCACGCCGGCGACGCGCATCTCCTCGGTCTCGCGCATCGGGAACCACGCGATGCCTTGCGGCGGGCCGCCGTCGGCGGCGGGCGTGCGGTTGTAGTCCGCGATGCTGGCGCCCGGGTTCGCGTCGAGCCACGCGATCGCGTCCGTGCGCGCCTGGACCTCGTCGGTGCCGACGGGCCAGTCCTTGGTCTGCGCGCGGATGTAGAACTTCAGCGAGCCGGGGTTCTCGATCCGACTCTTGATCGGGTCGTTCGACACCAGGTGGACCAGCTCGCCCGCGGCGTGGTCCGCCTCCTCGGTGCCGTTCACGCCGCGGCGCAGCTGCAGGAACTCGTCGCCCACGCGCTGCTCGTAGCGGATCTGCTCCTGGTCGCCGACGCGGATGACGCCGCCGCTGGACGGGAAGTTCAGCAGCGTGTCGCGGTCGGCGTCGCCGACGACGACGCGCAGCGACTTCTCACCGACGCGCAGCTCGCTCGCCATCGGCAGGTCGGCTTGCACCTCCGCGAGGTTCGCGATGCCGGGGATCTCGACGACGAAGCGCTCCTCGCCCTCGGGGTAGATCCGCGGCTCGAGCACGCCGTCGGGGTCGATCCGCTCGCGGACGAGCGCGATCGTCTCCGACATCAGCAGGCCCTTGTTGGAGAACTGCTGCTGCGTGATCTTCCCCTCGTCGAGCGCCTTCTGGAAGTCGACCGAGTAGACGATCCGCGTGCCGCCCTCCAGGTCGAGGCCCATGCGGAAGGGGCGATCGGGGACGAGGATCAGCAGCGCGGCGCCGATCAGGAGGGCCAGGGTCAGGAAGACCTTGCGACCGTTGTTCTCAGGCATGTCGGTGGGGAACCGGTGCGGGGAAGCGGGAGGGGATGGACTCTCGACGTGCAAAAGGCCGGAGCCGGCGTCCCTCGCGCGCGAGGGACGCCGGCCGCCGGCCTAGTTCCAGGTGGGACCGGTGAGCGACGAACGGCTCGGCCGGACCGCGGGCATCAGACTTCGACCGCCTCTTCCTCGGAGGACGCCTCGTCCTCGGCGGAAGCCATCGCGCTGCGGACCTCGAGGTCCTTCGCCTTGTCGCGGCGCGCCTTCTCGCCGAGCTTCTCCTTGACGCGCGTGGCCTTGCCGACGCGATCGCGCAGGTAGTAGAGCTTCGAGCGACGCACGTCGCCGCGGCGGGTGACGGTGATGTCGTGCACGCGGGGGCTGTGCACGAGGAAGATCCGCTCGACGCCTTCGCCCTGCACCATGCGGCGCACGCAGATGCTCTGGCGGATGCCGCGACCCTTGATCGCGATCACCTGGCCGATGAAGAGCTGGATACGCTCCTTCTCGCCCTCGCGGACCAGGTAGTGGACCTCGACGGTGTCGCCGATGCGCACCGGGGGCAGCACCTTCTTGCCGTTCTCGAGCTCGAGCTGATCGATCAGGCCGAGCTTGCCGTCCTGCGCCGTCTGTTGGCGGTCCTGCGGGTTCGTGATGACGTTCATCGGGAGGGGGGGCGCCTCGGGCGCCGTTCGAAGGAGTTTCGGAGCGTTGGTCTCGCGGCTCCGCGCGGGAGCCGGTGGTCGGTGGGGGCGCGACGTCGGCGTCGCGCGGGCCTGTGCGGCCTGTCCCTGTTCGTTCGGTCTCGTCGTTCGGTTCGTTCGTCGCGATCAGTGTCGTTCGTCGCGATCAAGCGTCGCGTCCGCCGCGCGCGTCGTCCGCGCGCAGGTCGGGGCGGAACTCGCTGGTGCGCTGCGCGGCCTCGCGGGCGCGCCAGGCGGCGATCGCGGCGTGGTCGCCGCTCATCAGCACGTCGGGCACCTCCAGGCCGCGGAACACGCGGGGGCGGGTGTAGTGCGGGTGATCGAGCGCGTCGGCGTCGTGGAAGGAGTCCTCCAGCGCGCTGCGCTCGTCGCCGAGCACGCCCGGGATCAGGCGCACGACCGCTTCGGTCACCGCCAGCGCGGGCAACTCGCCGCCGGCGAGCACGTAGTCGCCGACCGAGAGCGGCTCGAAGCCGCAGACCGCACGGATGCGTTCGTCGAAACCTTCGTAGCGGCCGCAGAGCAGCAGCACGCGGTCCTCGCCGGTCAGCTCGCGCGCCGTCTCCTGGCGAAACGGACGCCCGCCGGGGCACAGCATGAGCTTGCGGAAGGGACCGTGGCGGTCCTCGATCCACTCGACGCACTCCACGATCGGCTCGGGCTTCAACACCATGCCGGGGCCGCCGCCGAAGGGGCGATCGTCGACGGTGCGGTGCCGGTCGCGCGTGAAGTCGCGGAAGTCGAAGAAGCGAATGTCCGCGAGTCCCTTCTCCTGCGCGAGCCCCAGGATGCTGGCGCGCGCGTAGGGCTCGAGGGCCTCGGGGAACAGGGTCAGGATGGCAAAGAGCGGCATGCGTCGAGGGCGTGCGGCCCGTGTGCGGTGTCGGTGGCGCCCGGGAGCGCGGAGTCGGTGGCGCTCGGGAGCGCGGTGTCTGTGGCGCCCGGGCGCGTGGTGCGGCGGCGCGCTCGGATCGCCTCGGACGGCCGCAAGGGCCCCCCGCGCGCGTCGCGCCTCCCGATCCGGAGGGGACCCGCGGGCGCAGGCTCTCCAGAAAAGGCCCAGCAGGGTAGACGCGCCCCCCGGCCCTCGTCAAGGCTCCGGAGGCCTCCCCTCGGCAATCGCGGTCGCTATGTTAACGGCCCGCGGGTCGGCGAGCGCCGGCGCCGCGGCGGCGAACCGCGGAACGGCGCCGGATCGCCCCGACCCGATCCGCCCGACCTGCCCGACGGCGACCCCGCCCGCCGGGGCCCGCCTCCGCAGCCCGGCGCCGCGCCGACCCGCCGACCCGACCCCGAGCCTCCCCGGCCGCGAGCCTCCCCGGCCGCGACCTCCCCGTCGGGACCCGACCCCGCCCCGTCCGCCTCCACCCCTCCCCGGATCCTCCCGTGTTCACCGGCATCGTCGAAGCCCGCGTCCCCGTCCGCACCGTCTCCGCCCAGGGCTCCGGCCTGCGCATCGTCCTGCCGGCCCCGGACCCCGCCTGGGCCGTGGTCGAGGGCGAATCGGTGGCCTGCTGCGGCTGCTGCCTGACCGTCGTCGAGTGCCGCGACCCCGCCACCGGCGCCAGGGTCGCCGAGGGCACCCCCGGCGCCGACATGGTGTTCGACCTCTCCAAGGAGACCCTCGACCGCACCTGGTTCGGCGACCTGGCCGAGGGCCGCCACCTGAACCTCGAACGCGCGATGCGCCTGGGCGACCGCCTCTCCGGCCACATCGTCTCCGGCCACGTCGACGGCGGCGGCGAACTCGTCCGCGTCGAGGACCCCGGCGACGGCGGCCTGCTCTACCACTTCCAGCTCGACGAGCCCCTGCACCGCTACCTGATCGAGAAGGGCTCCGTGGCGATCGACGGCATCAGCCTGACCGTCTGCGAGCCGCAAGCGGGCGCGTTCCACGTCGCGCTGATCCCGGTGACCCTCGAGGCGACCAACCTGGGCACGGCCGAGGTGGGCCAGCGCTTCAACATCGAGGCGGACCAGGTGGGGAAGTGGATCGAGCGGTTGTTGCCTGGGCGGGGGTGAGGGACCCCCGAACGGAGTCCCGCCCACGGCTCCCGGCCGACTGACTCTCCGACGCCGACGCGAACCGTCGACGGCTCGCAGCAGTCAGGCCCTGCATGAGCCTGCAACCCGAGCGACCGTCACATCCCCGACCGATCGAGGACCCCACGAACGTCGAGAAGCCCCTCGGCGACGCCGAGCGAATCGCTTCCGACGTCATCGGCGCGAGCATCCGGATCCACAGGGCACTCGGACCGGGCCTACTCGAGTCGGTGTACGAGGCAGTCTTGGTGCGGGAGCTCCAGCGTCAGGGGTATCGCGTGGAGCGCCAGCGCCCAATTCCGATCATTTTCGAAGGCGAGAGATTCGACGAAGGCTTCCGATGTGACCTCTTGATCGAAGGGGGACTCCTGGTCGAGCTCAAGGCCGTTGAAAGCATCGCACCCGTTCACTTGAAACAGGTGCTGAGCTACATCCGGTTGCTCGGCCACTCCTTGGGTCTGCTCATCAATTTCGGAGCACCAACGATCAAGGAGGGCTGTCGACGCGTAGTGGACCGGCATCCGAGAGTCACGACAGCGCGCGAGCGATCAAGACGCGATCTCTCGTAGGGCTTGGACGGAGCTTCACGTCAGCGTGGAACGGCCCCTGCAGTCGGATGCAGGCTCTTGGGCGCTCTCTTGCATTGCCGGAAAGGACGGGTCTGCGATCGTTCTTCGTGCAGGGCCTTGCAGCTCTCCCTGGCCAACTGCACGCCATTGCGGAACGAGGCCAACGGACAACTGCAGAACAACCGCACGGTCCGTTACCTCACGCAAAGATCGCAAAGGGCGCAAAGAAGAACGAACCACGACTGCGCGCGGCCGCAGCAGCAGAAGTAGGAGTCCGACGTCAGCGACGGTCCTCGGTCGGCTCCGACCCGGACCGGTGGTCGAAGCCCGCTGGTGCACTGGGCCGAGGTCTGGGAGCTGCTCCGTGACGCTCCGTGCCAGGGTGGAGAGTGCTTTGCTCGCGCTTCTGTTCGCGTAGCCGTGGTTCGTTCTTCTTTGCGCCCTTTGCGATCTTTGCGTGAGGTAACGGACTGCGCCGGGACCTTGGAGTTCTCCCGGGCCAGCTGCACGCCGTAGCGCGACGAGGCTCACTGACAGCTGCAGACCAACGGCACGGTCCGTTACCTCACGCAAAGATCGCAAAGGGCGCGAAGAAGGACGAACCACGGCCGCGCGCGGCCGCAGCAGCAGAAGGAGGAGTCCGGCATCAGCGGTGGTCCTGGGAGGGATGGCGCGACGCCGGGCCGTCGACAGGGAGTCTGCGGGGCTCGGTGGGTGGGGAGGGTCCCCGATTCCCGATGACACCCGCCCCGCCCGCCGAGTAGCCTGAGCCGCCCGCTGCGGGGCCCTCACCAATGGACGTCCCCTTCCTCCTCGCGATCCTCGCGGCCGCGCTCGTCCTGTACATGACGCAGGTCGTGCGGATCGAGGTCACCTCGCTCGGCGTGATCTGCGCGCTCGCGCTGTTCGGGATCCTGACGCCGGAGGAGGCGCTCAGCGGGTTCTCGAGCCCGGCGACCCTGACAGTCGCGGCGATGTTGGTGCTGTCGGTCGGGCTGGAGCGGGCCGGGGTCGTCGAGTTCGGGGCGCGGATGCTGTCGCGGGGCAAGCTCGGCGGGCTGCGCGGGCTGCTGTTCGTGCTCGCGATCCCGACCGTGCTGTTCAGCGCCTTCATGAACAACACGCCGGTCGTGGCGCTGATGATCCCCGTCGCGCTCGCGCTGGCGCGGCGGCGGGAGATCGCGCCCTCGCGGGTGCTCATCCCGATCAGCTACTTCTCGATCCTCGGCGGCACCTGCACGCTGCTGGGCACCTCGACGAACATCCTCGTCGACGCGCTGTACCGCAAGGAGGGCGGCCCCGGCTTCGGCGTGTTCGACTTCGCGCCGATGGGGCTGTGCTTTCTCGCCATCGGCGGCGTGTACGTGCTGGTGATGGGGCCCCGGCTGCTGCCGTCGCGCGCCGCGCTGTCCGAGCTGCTCGCGGTGCAGGCGCCCGGGCGGTTCGTGACCGAGGTCGTGTTGCGCGCGGGCTCGAAGTACGTCGGCAAGCCGCTCGACAAGGTCTTCCCCTCCGACCGCGACGTGACGGTGCTGGAGGTCGTCCGCGACGAGCAACCGATCATCGCGCCGCCCGGCGAGCTGGAGCTGCGCGAGGACGACGTGCTGTACGTCGAGTCGACGGCCGGCACGCTCGGCAACCTGATCGCCGACCCGGACATCGAGCGCGGCACCGCGGTGGCCGACGACGACCGCGTGCCGCTGCACGCGCTGCTCGCGGGCGAGCTGGCGGGGAACCAGAACGAGGCGCTCGAGGCGCTGGAGCGCAAGAACGCGAGCGACAGCGACACCGAGAAGACGACGCGCGTCGAGCTGCACATGGCCGAGGCCGTGCTGACGCCGAACTCGCGCTTCAAGGGGCGCCGCGTGCGCGAGCTCGGGCTGTCGCGCAACTACGGCGTGCAGGTGCTCGCGCTGCGGCGCCTGGGGCGTCAGCACCAGTACAACCTGCGCGATCTGCGCTTGCAGTCGGGCGACGTGTTGCTGGTGCAGGGCGAAGCGCCGGCGCTGCGCCGCATCCACGAGGAGGGCGACATCCTGCTCGTGGAGGGCGTCGAGCGGCAGATGACGTTCCCGCAGAAGGCGCCGCTGGCGCTCGGCATCCTGATGGGCGTCGTGCTGCTGGCGTCGGTCGGGCTGGCGCCGATCGTGCTGCTGGCGCTGGCCGGCGTGGCGCTGATGATCGCCACGCGCTGCCTCGACGTGCGCGACGCGGTCCGCGCGATCGAGCCCGAGGTGATCCTCTTGCTGGCGGGCACGATCCCCCTGGGGCTCGCGATCCAGCGCCTTGGCCTGGCGGACCGCGCCGCGGAGACGCTGATCGCGGCGGTGGGGGGCGCCAACCCGTACCTCTTGATCGGCGTGATCTACCTGCTGACGAGCGTGACGACGGAGCTCCTGTCGAACAACGCGACCGCGGTGCTGCTGACGCCCGTGGTGCTCGGCGTCGCCGCGCAGCTCGGCGTCGATCCGAAGCCGCTCCTGATCGCGGTCGCCTTCGGCGCGAGCGCCAGCTTCTCGACGCCGATCGGCTACCAGACGAACACGCTGGTGCTGGGCCCCGGCGGGTACCGGTTCACCGACTACCTGCGCATCGGCGTGCCGCTGAACCTGATCCTGGCGATCGCGGCGACGTTGTTGATCCCGCTGCTCTGGCCGCTGTAGCGCGTCCGGTCGTCGCGTCGATCTTCACGCGGCGGCCGTGAACCGCGCCCGCGGAATTCGCGTTGGTGTGACTCGACTCGAAGAGTCCTCACACTACCGCTTCCAGAGTTCCCCGCAGGAGCCACCATGTCCCCCCGCACCGCGCTCGCCGGAGCGCTCGCTCTCTTCGTCGCCGCCGCGAACCCCGCCGCGGCGCAAGAACCGCTCGCCTGGTCGACGCAGGTCGTCGACGCGAACATCGCCGCCGTGCACAGCCGCGGCAGCTCGCTCGCCGTCCAGCTGCCCGACCGCGTGCTCATGTACTCGCCGCACGTGCACGAATGGACGGTCCTGCCCGTCTCGGCCGCCGCGGTCGTCACCGCGCAGAACGAGCACGTCCTGGTCGAGGACGGCCTCGACCTGCACGGCTGGTCGGCCTGGTCCGGCGAGGTCGACACCGTCACGCTGACCGCCGCCGGTGCGATCGTGCCCGGTCCCGGCTCGGCGAACTTCATGGTCGCCGCGCTCGACGGCAGCACGGTCTACGCGTACTCGGCGAAGGCGGGAGCCTGGAGCACCCTGACGCTGACGACGCCGCCCGTCGTCCAGGTCAACCGCCGCTGCGTGCTCGTCCTCGACGGCTTCGACGCCTACGGCTTCGGCGAGACCGGCGCCTTCTCGTCGGTCCCGACGCTGAACCCCGTCGTCTACGGCACGGAGAGCAGCCTGGCGTGGCTCGACGACGGCGCGCAGCTCTTCTGCTACTCGTCCACGAAGGGCCTGTGGACGACCATCCCGACCGGCGCGGTCGACCAGCTGCACACCAGCTCCAGTCACCTCGTCGCCGTCGCCGGCGCGAACGCCTTCGGCTACAGCGCCTACCGCGCCGACTTCGCGCAGACCGACGCGCCGGCGCCGGGCTACGCGGACCACGTCGCCTCCGAGTCGACCATCCTGCAGGACGGCGACGACCTGCTCGCCTACAGCGCGTTCACGAACAGCTTCGACTCCATGGTCGCGACCGCCGCGGACCTGGACGAGGGCAGCAGCATGTGGCTGGTGAACTCGCCGACGGACGCGCTGTGCACGGCCTACTCCGCCGTGAAGGGCGTGTTCTCCTCGTCGAAGGCGGGACTCTTCACCTACGACACGAACGACGTCTGCGCGCTGATCGACGACGGAACGAACGCCTACGCCTACTCGGCGCTGACCGGCAACTGGTCCGACGTGCCGATCGCCTTCATCGAGTCGAACGTCATCGACACGTCCGTCGTCGTGGCGGACGCGACCAGCGCCTGGGCCTTCGCCGCGCGCTACGGCAGCTGGAAGGAACTCGTGTTCGACGGGCCGGCCGCGCTGCACCCGCCGACCAGCAACCGCGGCTCGGTCTACGCCGTCACCGACGACGCGGGGCTGCACGGCTGGAACCCGCGCCTGGCGCGCTGGTCCACGCTGGACGTCGACGCGAGCGCGCTCGTCAGCCTGAGCGTGCGCTTCTCCGGCTCGATGGCCGAGGGCACCGACAGCGTGCACGCCTTCGGCGCGTTCGGC
>JAUHYB010000496.1 GCA_030426745.1 bacterium | reverse complement strand
TCGCTGCGCATCCCGCCGCTGCGCGAGCGGCGCGAGGACATCCCGTGGTTCGTCGGGCGCTTCCTGCGGCACTTCGTCGACGTGCACGAGCGCGAGCACGTCGCCGGCGTGTCCGAGGACGCGCTGCGGGCGCTGTTCCGCTACGAGTGGCCGGGCAACGTGCGCGAGCTGGTGAACGTCGTCGAGCGCGGCGTGCTGCTGTGCGAGTCGGAGGAGCTGTCGCTGGCCGACCTGCCCGACGCGCTGCGCGACGGACGCTCGCCGCTCGTGTCGAACGCCGCCGCGGCCGTGTCCGACGAGTTCATGGACCTGCCGCTGGGCGAGGCGCGTCGGCGCATCGTCGAGGACTTCGAGAAGCGCTACTTCGAGCACCACCTGCGCGAGACCAACGGCGTCGTCGGCGACGTCGCGCAGGCGGCAGGCATCAACCCGCGCACGCTGTACGAGAAGATGCGGCGGCTCGGGTTGCGCAAGGAGGACTACCGCTAGCGCGGCGGCGGCGCGTCGATCGGGCTGCGCGTACCGAAGGATCGGTACGGCGCGCCCGATGCGCCGGCGGAGCGCGCGGGGTGCGCGCGAGCGGAGGGCCGCCGTGGGCGTTGCGCGGCCGCGCGCCCGCTCGGCATGGGCCTTGCATCGTGGTGCGCGTACACCGGCCGGCGCCGTCGCGCCGACCGCCCGCACACCCCCGCAAGGAGATCCCCATGACGAAGACCCTCATGCAGAAGGCGCTGCGACGATCGAAGCTGACCGACACCGAGACCCTCCGCGAGAACGCGCGTAAGCACATCGAGCGCGGCGCCGTGACGGAGGGCTACGCCGCGGACCGCGAGCAGGTGATCGAGATGCTGAACACGGCGCTCGCCACCGAGCTGACGTGCATGCTGCGCTACCGTCGCCACCACTTCACCGCCGCCGGCGTGCACTCGGAGGCCGTCGCCGCCGAGTTCCTCGAGCACGCGAAGGAGGAGCAGGAGCACGCCGACCGCATCGCGGAGCGCATCGTGCAGCTGGGCGGCGAGCCCGACATGAAGCCCGCCGGCCTCGAGGAGCGCAGCCACGCCGAGTACGACGACTCGACGGACCTGGCGTCGATGATCCGGGCGAACCTCGTCGCCGAACGCATCGCGATCGACTCCTACGGCGAGATGATCCGCTTCCTGGGCGACGACGACCCGACGACGCGCCGCATGCTGGAGGACATCCTGGCGCTGGAGGAGGAGCACGCGGACGAGCTGGCCGACCTCCTGGAGCGCGACGGCCTCCGCGGTTGATCGCGCTCGCGACGTCGCTCGCCGCCGCGGACCGGTCCCCGGACCCATTCCCGGGGCTCTTCCCGCCCAAGAACGACGCGCGCGGCGCGGACCGAGTCGGTCCGCGCCGCGCGCTGCTTCGTCCGGGCGTCGACTACTCGAGGTGGCTGCGCAGCATCCACGCCGACTTCTCGTGCGTGTCGATGCGGCGCACGCCGAGGTCGACGCTGGCGTCGTCACCCGCGGCCTCGCCGGCCTTCACCACGCGGCGCGCGGCGTCGGCCACGAGCACCTGGTCGGCGCCCAGGATCTCGATCATCTCGCGGGCGGCGGGGACGGTCGTGTCCTCCTTCACCTTCGCGCGCTCCATGAACTGCGAGTAGCTGCCCGGCGCCGGCGCGCCCAGCGCGCGGATGCGCTCCGCGATCTCGTCGACGGCGAGCGCGAGCTCGGTGTACTGCGTCTCGAACAGCGTGTGCAGGGTCGTGAACATCGGACCCGTCACGTTCCAGTGGTAGTTGTGCGTCTTCAGGTACAGCGTGTAGCTGTCGGCCAGGAGACCTTCGAGGGCCTCGACGACGGCCTTGTTGTCCTTGGTCATGGCGGGTGTCCTTCTTCGTCTTCGTTTCGGCGGGGTGGGTCGTGCGGTGGCCGTCGCGCCCCGGGCGAGGCGACGACGAGGGTCATTCTAACGAGGCCCGACCTCGGCGGGACCGAGGCCGGGCCGATGGCGACGATCGCCGCCGTCTATCGTTCGCCGGCGAGCGCCGCGCGGACGCGCCGCTCCAGGTCGGAGAGGTCCTCCGCCAGGGCGGCGCGGTCCTCCAGCGAGGCGTCGCCGCGCTCGAAGTCCGCGAGGCGCCGCTCGAGCGCCGTGGAGAGCGCGTCGTCCTCGGTCGCCGGCGCGCCGCGCTCGCGCAGCGCGTCGACGATGCCGCGCACCGCGTCCAGCCTGCGCCGCGCCGCGGCGACGAACTCCTCGTTCGTCATCGCGAGGTAGTCGTCGGGCGTGACGACGAGCACCTCGAGGTGCTCCTCCACGTCGCGCTCCGACGCGCGCGACTCGTCGCCGCAGGCCGCGAGCAGCGCCGTCGCGGCCAGGGCGGCGGTGATCCTCGTGGCGGTGCGGGTTCGCGTCCGTGCGTTCATGTCGTTCCTCCGTCGTCGTGGCGGGCGCCGCCTCACTCGACGCCGCGCAGGCAGAAGGCCTCCAGCACGCGTTCGACCGCGACGGAGTAGGC
>JAUHYB010000495.1 GCA_030426745.1 bacterium | reverse complement strand
CCGACGCGCACGTTCATCTGCCGGCCCTGCGTGTCCTTGCCGAGCGGGATCGTGCACACGGTGCGCGCGTCGATGTCGCCCTCGACCAGGTCCTTCAGGCCCTTCTTGCCGTTCAGGCCGAAGTAGAAGTCCTTGAGGTACGGCAGCGCCTCGCGCGTCCCGAGCGAGATCTCGTCGAGGTCGTCCTCCATGTTCGCGGTGAACTGGACGTTGACCAGGTCCGTGAAGTGCTCCTCCATCAGGCGCACGACGGCGAACGCGACGAAGGTCGGCACCAGCGCCGAGCCCTGCTTCACCACGTACTGGCGGTGCAGGATCGTGTCGATGATCGACGCGTAGGTCGACGGGCGGCCGATGCCGCGCGCCTCCAGCTCCTTGACCAGCGACGCCTCGGTGTAGCGCGCCGGCGGTTGCGTGGTGTGGCTCTTCGACTCGAGCTTCTTCAGGTCGACGGCTTCGCCCTCGCTGACGTTCGGGAGCACCGTCTCCTTGTCCGCGAGCTCCGCGTCCGGGTCGTCGGCGCCTTCGACGTACGCGCGCAGGTAGCCGGGGAACTCGATCGTCTTGCCCGACGCCTGGAACACCGCGGTGCCGTCCCCGATCTTCAGGCTCATGCGGTGGCCGCGCGCGTCGGCCATCTGGCAGGCCATCGTGCGCTTCCAGATCAGCTCGTAGAGCTTCAGCTCGCGGTCGCCCAGCCCGGCCGCGTGGCCCTTCAGGTCCTCGGGCCGGTGGAAGTCGACGGACGGGCGGATCGCCTCGTGCGCCTCCTGCGCGTTCTTGACCTTCGTGCGGTACTCGCGCGGCTTGTCGGGCAGGAACTCGCTGCCGTACAAGCGCTCGATCTGCTCGCGCGACTTGCGCACCGCTTCCTCCGACAGCGTGGTCGAGTCGGTACGCATGTAGGTGATCAGGCCGTTCTCGTACAGGCGCTGCGCCGCCTGCATCGCCGCGCGCGCGGACAGCCGCAGCTTGCGGTTGGCCTCCTGCTGCAGCGTGCTGGTCGTGAACGGCGGCGCCGGGCGGTCGGTGTAGGGCTTGCGCTCGACCTTCTCGACGGTCCAGTTCGACGTCTTCAGGCTCTGCTCGAGCTGCTTCGCGCGCTCCTCGGTGACCAGGACGACCTCGCTCGCCCCCTTGCCCGCGACCAGCTCGCCGGTCGTGCTGTCGAAGTCCTTGCCGCGCGCGATGCGCTTGCCGTCCAGCGTCGACAGCACGGTCGAGAACTGCGGGCCCTGGTTCGCCTGGAAGTCGGCGAGCAGGTCCCAGAAGGTGCTCTTCACGAAGCGCTGCCGCTCGCGCTCGCGCTCGACGACGATGCGCACCGTCACCGACTGCACGCGGCCGGCGGACAGGCGCGGCGCGACCTTGCGCCACAGGATCGGCGAGACCTCGTAGCCGTACAGGCGGTCCAGGATGCGGCGCGTCTCCTGCGCGCGGACGAGGCGCTCGTCCAGCTCGCGCGGGTGATCCAGCGCTTCCTGGATCGCCGACTTGGTGATCTCGTGGAAGACCAGGCGCTTCTGCGGGATCTTCGGCTGCAGCAGCTCCACGAGGTGCCACGAGATCGACTCCCCTTCGCGGTCTTCATCGGTCGCGAGGTAGAGCACGTCCGCCTGCTTCAGCGCGTCCTTGAGCTTCTTGACCTGCTTCTTCTTCTCCGCCGGCACGACGTACACCGGCTCGAAGTCGTCCTCGACGTTGATGCCGAGGCGCGCCCACGGCTCGCCCTTGATCTTGGCGGGGATCTCCTTCGCCGAGGTCGGGAGGTCGCGGACGTGACCGATCGACGCTTCGACGACGAAGCCGTCGGGCAGGAAGTTGGAGATGGTGCGGGCCTTCGTCGGGGACTCGACGATGACCAGTGCCTTGGTCGTCACGGGAGTTGGGCTCGTGGAAGGAGTCGCGGCGTGCCGAGCGGGTCCGCTCGAAGGCGCAAGTGATAGGGCCCCGCCGCCGGGAGTCAAGCCGAGCGCGCGCTGACCTTTATCTATAGGGGTGCTGCGGGGCAGGGGCGCGGGGCGCGCGCAACCCACGGCGCTGCAAGCGCTTACGACGGCGCGACGCCGACCGATGCAGCGGGCGCCGCGGAGACCCCTCCGGCGACCCCAACCCCCTGCCGCCCCCCGACTTGCGGACGGGCGGGCCCGCTAGCTCAGCGCGACCTCGACGACGCCCGCCTCGTTCACCCGCGCGGCGTAGGCCGCGACGCGCTCGGGCAGGCCGTCGGTGTTCTCGCCGTCGGACAGCCGGAAGTGCCAGCCGTGCCACGGGCAGGTCACGTCGCCGTCCGCGCAGATCCCCGCGCCCAGGCTCGCGCCGGCGTGCGGGCACTCGTCGTCCAGCACGTGCACCGCCCCGTCGACGTGGAAGACGGCCAGGCGGTGGCCCTCGGTCTCGATCGTCGCGCCCGCGCCGTCGGTCGGCAGTTCCGCCAGCGGCATCAGCGGGACCCAGCGGACGGCGTCGTCGGTGGTCGAAGCGTGCTCGGAGCTCATGG
>JAUHYB010000081.1 GCA_030426745.1 bacterium | reverse complement strand
CGCAGCGCGAAGCGCTCCTCGAACAGGAGCTCCTTCACGCGCCGCACGTCCGACGAGTCGATCACGAACGGCACGGCGATGCGCACCGGGCGGTCGTCCGACGACACGCGCAGGATCGCTTGCAGCTGCGCGCGCAGCACGGCCTCGTTCGCGAAGAGCGCCCGGATGCCGGCGCGACCCAGCGCGGGGTTCGTCTCGCGATCGCCGAACAGGTACGCGACGTCCAGCGCGGAGTTCACGTCCAGCAGGCGGAAGGTCACGGTCTCGCCGCCGGCGCGGTCGACGACGGAGCGGTAGTGCGCGACCAGCGAGTCCAGCGACGGCGGCTTGCGCTCGACCAGGTACATCAGCTCTGTGCGGTACAGCCCGACGCCGGGCAGGCCCAGGCTCGTCGACATCTCGACCTCCGGCAGGCTGCCGCAGGCGCTGTGCACGGTCACCTCGTCGCCGTCCGCGGTGTGCGCGGGGAAGACGGCCCACTCGGGGCGCTCGGCGTCCTCGCCGGACGCGGCGCCGGCGCGTTCCTCGCTGTACTGCGCGCGGACGACGGCTTCCGCGTTCACGCGCACGACGCCTTCGGCCGCGTCGACGATCAGGTGGTCGCCCTCGTGCACCTGGTCGAGCAGCCCCGCGACGCCCGTCACGGTCGGGATGCGCATCGAACGGGCGAGGATCGCGGCGTGACTCGTCAGGCCGCCCTCCTCCGTGACGATGCCGAGCACGTGCTCGTTCTCCAGGTTGAACATGTCGACGATCGACAGCTGGCGCGCCACGAGCACGTAGTCGCGCGGCCGCTCGACGCGCGCCGCTTCCGGCGCCGCCTGTTCGGGCTCGCGCGTCTCGAGGTTGCGCAGCACGCGGATGCCGACGTCGCGCAGGTCGACGGCGCGCTCGCGCAGCACCTCGTTCTCGACCAGGCGGAAGATGCGGTCGAAGTCGGAGATCACCTTCACGATCGCCGCCTCGAGGCCCATCTGCTCGTTGAGGATCAGGTTCTCGACGTCGCTCAGGAACACGGTGTCCTTGAGGTAGGCGACGTGCGTGTCGAGGATGCGCGCGTGGTCGCCGGGCACCTTGCCGCGGATGCGCTCCTTCAGGTCGGCGAGCTGCGACTCCGAGGCCGAGAGCGCCCGGTGGAAGCGGTTCAGCTCGTGCTCGACCTGGTCGCGCGGCACGCGCCCGGGCTGGGTCCGCGACAGGTCGTAGTCCTTGCGGTGCGCCGCGCCGAGGGCCAGGCCGGGCGCGACGGGCGTGCCGCGCAGCACGGGTCCGGGGACGGCGACGGCGGTGGAGGTCTCTTCGGTCATACTCGGCGGTTCGGCGGCTCCGGGGTGGCGGCGGAGGCGTATCCTAGCAGCCGCGCGGGGCGCGAGGCACGCGCGCGCCGCACCGAACCCACGACGCGCACACCGCCATGAAGTCGATCACACGCACCACCCTCGCCCTCCTCGCGACGGCCGCCCCGCTCGCGCTGTCCTTCGCCGCGCCTCGAGCCCAGGACGTCCCGCCCGCGCCCGAGGCGCCGGGCGTCACCGCTTCCCCCACGCCGGCCCGCCCCGCCGTCCCGACCCGGCTCTACGAGGTGGTCAAGGTCGTCGACGGCGACACGATCCACGTCTTGAAGGACGGCAAGGTCGAGAAGCTGCGCCTCCTGTCCGTGGACACCGAGGAGCGCATCCGTCCGAACCAGAAGCAGAACCCGGACAAGCCGATGACGCTGTTCGGCGAGGAGTGCGCCCTGTGGGCGGTCGACTTCTTCGCCGCGCTCGCGGACGAGGACGGGAAGACGCGCGTCGGCCTGCTGTTCCCCGAGGGCAAGGAAGCGCGCGGCACCTTCGGCCGCCTCCTGTGCCACGTCATCCTGCCGGACGGTCGCGACTTCAACCTGATGCTCGTGCAGCTCGGCAAGAGCCCCTACTACAACAAGTACGGCAACTCGCGCGTGAAGCACGCCGAGTTCGTCGAGGCGCAGCGAGCCGCGCGCGCCAAGCAACTGGGCATCTGGAACCCGGCGACGAACGAGCCGAAGACGCCCGGCGCGCCGGTCTACAAGCGCAACTACGACGCGCTGCTCACCTGGTGGCAGGCGCGCGCCGACGCGATCGACGCGTACGAGTTGCGCGCGGCGGAGGACCCGGTCGGCGTCTTCACGTCGGAGGACCACGAGATGCTCGACCTCGCGCTGCTGCTCGGCGAGGAGGTGACCGTGTTCGGCACCGTCGACCGCGTCTTCGAGGAGCGCGACGGCTCGCGCACCTTCCTCCTGCGCGCGTCGGTGAAGGACAAGGCGCTGCGCGTCAAGGTGCCCGCGGACGCGGTCGAGGCGCTGCGCCCCGCCGAGCTCGACGCGCTGACCGAGTACGGCCGCCAGAACTACGCGTACTTCCGCGGCGTGATCACCCGGGGCGAGCGCGGCTTCGAGCTCGTCCTGCGCGACCCGGCCCGGGTCGAGCGCGCCGGCCCCGAGCCCGCGATGCCGACCCCCGGCGCCGCGCGCTGACGCGGGCCCCGGGGGCGCCGCGCTGCCGTCACGGTCCGCCTCGGTCGCCGCGGGCTCCCGCCGGTAGCCGCGGGGAACAGTCGCGGCACGAGAGAGACCGCCCTTCCGGTCGAAGGGCGGCCTCCTGCGATGAGCATCGGTCCGCCGCGGTGTTTCTCGCGGCGGACCGTGCACGGGGGTGTCAGTCGCAGAAGTCGATCTGCAGGCCGTCGGAGAAGTTCACGCCGCCGGCCGAGGGATCGCGGAACCAGAACTGGAAGTACCAGGTCGAGTCGCCGGTGATCTGGACGTGCGGGTCGATGATGCCCTCGAGGTTCAGCTGCTTGGCCGCGATGCCCGCCGGGCCGGTGCTGGTCGGGCCCAGGCGCGCCAGCGCGGGACCGCCGACGCAGCGGACGCCGTTGCCGAACGGCGTGTTCATCGTCCCGTCGCCGTAGTAGAAGACGCCCGGCTGGTTGGGCGGCAGGTCGGTCGAGACGAACACGACGTTGTTGTCGTCGACGCTCGTCGAGCCGACCAGCGAGAGCGTGGCCGTGTCGCCGGTCGAGTTGGGCAGCGAGGTGCAGTACACCGTCGTCCCGCCCGTGCAGCCGGTCGACACCGCGTTGGTCGACTCGTAGACGACCGCGCGGCCGGCCTGGAAGGCCGAGTCGCTCGCGGTGGACGCGCCCAGGACGATCTCGGTCTTGCCGTCGCCGTCGGTGTCGCCGATGCCGGCGATGGCGCCGCCTTCGCGGTCCTCGGGCAGGCCGTTCGCCAGCGTCCCGAGCAAGGTGCCGTCCAGCCCGGAGAGGACGTCGACCTCGATGTTCGTCACGCTGTCGGACACGACGCCCGCGACCAGCACGTCGTCGAAACCGTCCGCGTTCCAGTCGCCGGCGCTCGCCACGCGGCGGCCGTAGTTCTGGCCGTTGAAGTCGCCCGTCTTGCGGAACACCAGCGCGCCGGTGGCGCCGTTGCGCACCTCGACGTAGCCGGGGCCGAGGAACAGGAAGTTGCCCTGCGACGCGCCGACGATGATCTCCGGCACGCCGTCACCGGTCACGTCGTCCAGCGCCGCGACCGAGATGCCGTAGAGGTCGTTCGGGGTCAGGCCGTTCAGCGTGTAGAGCACGCTGCCGTTGGCGCCGGAGTACGCCTTCACGCCGTTGTACGAGCCGACGACGAAGTCCGCGCGCGAGTCGGTGACGGGGTTCAGCTGGCCGGGGATGCAGACCGAGGTGCCCCAGCGCAGGTTGCCCGTCGCGCCGTCGACGCGGTGGATCTGGGATCCGTCGACGCCCGAGAGCACTCGCGCGTAGCCGGACGAGCTGCCGTTCGCGTCGCCGCGCGGCGCGCCGACGATCACGTCCGCCACGCCGTCACCGTTCACGTCGTGGCCGCCGTCGACGGACGTGCCGAGCTCGTCGCCCGCGGCGTCCCCCAGCACCGACCAGCGCAGCGCGCCCGTCGCGCCGGAGTAGACGTAGAGCTTGCCGCGCGTGCCCTCGCCGCCGGTGCCGTCGTAGGTCGCGCCGACCGCGTAGTCGTCCGCCGTGTCGACGCCGGGGTTCGTGTTGCCGACGCCCGCGACGGCGATGCCGAAGCGCTGGAAGATCGACTCGCCGTCGTGCGTGCGGATCAGCGAGCCGTCCGCGCCGGAGTACACGCGGACGTAGCCCTCGCGCTCCATGAACACCGAGCCGTCCTCCGCGGCGCCGACGAGGTAGTCGCCCACCCCGTCGCCGTTCACGTCGCCGGCGGGCGCGACGGAGGTGCCGAACAAGTCACCGCTCGCGGTGCCGAAGTGGCTGCGAACCACGGTCTGGGCGTGAGCCGCGCCGGCTCCCGCCACACAGATCACTCCCCCGGCGCAGAGGGCCCGGAATCCCTGGAACATCTCTTCTCCTCGCTTCCCGAGGGCCCGCTCGGGGCCGCTCATCGAATCGGCGCCCGTCCGATGCGGCAGGGTCGCCTGGAGTTCGCAGACTAGCTCCGATCCGCGGATCCCGCAATGCGAGATCCTTTTGAGAATCCTGCGTGAGGGCCTTCCGGGCCGAATGGGCGCGGCCGCCGTCGACCCGGAGGTCGGCGGCGGCCGCGTGGTGCGAGGGGCCCGGGGTGCGTCCGGGCGCCCGCTCTCTCACTCGCAGAAGTGGATCTCGAGCGCGTTGGTGAAGTTCGGGCCGGTGCCGGACTGCGAGTCGCGGAACCAGTACTGGAAGTACCAGGTGCTGCCGGGCGTGATCTGGTACTCGGCCGCCGGCTCGGACGTGAAGTCCATGCCGGTCAGCGCGAAGCCGCCGGGCTGCGCCGGCACGAAGCCGATGCGCTTGATGAACGGACCCGCGACGCACAGGGTGCCGCCGCCGAAGGGGACGCTCGTCTGGTTGTTGCCGTAGAAGAACACGCCGGGGTTGCTGGCGGGGACCTGCGGCAGGCTCGAGGCGAAGAGCACGAGGTCGTTCGCCGCGACGCTGGTGCTGCCGAGGTTCTGCAGGGTCGCCGGCGAGCCCGAGGAGTTCGCCGTGGCCGCGCAGTACACGATCTCCTGGCCGCAGGACGCGAACGGGCTCTCGTAGACGCGGGCGTGACCGCTGCCGAGGTTGTTCGGCTGGGCCGAGGGCGCGCCGACCGCGATCTCGGCCTTGCCGTCGGCGTCGCCGTCACCGAGGCCCGCGACCGCGAAGCCGGTGAGGTCGCCGCTCACGAGCTCGTCGATCGTGAACATCAGCGAGCCGTCGTTGCCGGAGTACATCGCGGCGTAGGCGGGGATCGCGTTGTCGTTGGGCGAGGTGCCGACGAGGATGTCGTTCTTGCCGTCGCCGTCCCAGTCGCCGCCGTCGGCGACGTCGACACCGAAGCGCTCGCCGCTGTTCGTGCCGTCGAGCGTGAACAGCACCTGGCCGGTGCCCTTCTTGCCGGAGCGCACGTGCACGTAGCCGGCGCCGGGGTTGAAGAAGTCGTCCTGCGTCGCGCCGATGACCGCTTCGCGGACGCCGTCGCCGTTCAGGTCGCCGAGGCTGGCGACCGCGCGGCCGTAGACGTCGCTGGAGGCCGAGTTGTAGGTGGCCAGCACGTTCTTGTTGAAGCCCGAGTAGACCTTCGCGCCGCCGAACAGGCTGCCGACGATCACGTCGTCGAAGATGTCCGGGCCGGGCGCCGGCGGGTTGCCGTAGGCGACCACGTCGTCCGGGTTCACGTTGCCCATGCCCGCGACGCTGTAGCCCAGACGCTGGTTGCCGGCGGTGCCCTCGATCTCGTGGATCAGCGAGCCGTCGACGCCGGACAGCACGCGCGCCTTGCCGGCGGAGCTCAGCGCGCCGCCCTGCGCGTCGGCGCGAGGCGCGCCCGCGACCACGTCCGGGACGCCGTCGCCGTCCACGTCACCGGCGCCGGCGACGCAGAAGCCGAACTCGTCGCCCTGGTCGCCGTAGACGGTCCAGAGCACGCTGCCCGTCGCGCCGTCGAAGACGCGGACGAAGCCGTGCGACGCCGTCTGGCCCTGCGGCACCGCGTACGAAGCGCCGACGGCCACTTCCGCGCGGCCGTCGTTGTTCACGTCACCGATGCCCGCGACCGCGGATCCGAACAGGTCGAAGTCCTGGTCGCCGCTCAGCGTGCGGATGATCGAGCCGTCCGCGCCGGAGAAGATCCGCGCGTATCCCGGCTCGTTGAAGAAGACCATGTAGTCCTCGGGCGCGCCGACGATCATGTCGGGCTGTCCGTCGCCGTCCACGTCTCCGGCGTTGGCGATGTCGGCGCCCATACGGTCGTAGATCGCGTCGCCGTTCAGCGTGCGGACGAGGGACTGGGCGTCCGCGGCCGCGGTGAGGCCGAGGCCCACGCACGCGGCGGGGAGCAGTCGGCGGGTGATGGCTCGTCGGTTCATGGTGTCAGGTCAGCTCTCGTGAGGTGGGCGCGAGGAGCGCCCGCTGCGGGAAGGGAGTCGGAGTCCACGGCGCCTGAGGCGAACGCCGTGTCGGTCGGGAGTGGGACGGGAGGCTCGAGATGCAGGTTGCCGTCTCCGGCGGGCCGGACTCCCCGTCGGGAGCCTGGCGAACCTATTGCAACCTCCTACGGAATCCCCATCCTGACCAGGCTTGGCCCAGAAAAATATCCGATCCGCGCCGACCGCGGACGGGTCTCCAGCGAGAAGTCTACCCCCCCCGCTGGCCCCGCGGCGGGCCGCCCTGCACCGAGCGCCGCGGGGCCCCGGAGCCCCCGTCGGGCCCGTCCGCGGGGGTCGCGGGCGTCGCGCGGCCTGCCGCGGGCGGCGCGGGGGCTCCAGGGCCTGCCGGAGGGCCGTGCTCGACCGGCCGCGGGCGAGGCGCCGCGGCCCGTGACCGGCGGCTCGGCGCCCCGTCGCCGCGCCGCGGCCGGTCCGGGACCCGCGGACGACCGCGCCCGGGACCCCGCGCGGGAGCCGGCGTACGCCGCGGTCGAGCGCTCCGGGGCGGCGGCGCCGCCGGACCGCGCCGCTCCGCCCGGCCGCGCGGAGCGACCGCGGCGGGCGCGCCGGAGCCGTTAGACT
This sequence comes from bacterium, assembly GCA_030426745.1. Taxonomy (GTDB): domain Bacteria; phylum Planctomycetota; class UBA1135; order UBA1135; genus JACKHV01. The sequence continues at coordinate 5,602 of JAUHYB010000081.1, read as the reverse complement.
CTGCGCCCCTTCGAGGACCGACATGAACCGACTCCACCCCCGCGCGCTCGCCGCGCTCGCCCTCGCGCTCCTCCCGCTGCTCCACGCCGCTCCCGCCGCCGCCCAGGCGGCCGCCGGCCTCGAGGAACGCGTCGTCGTCCACCGCCTCGACAACGGCTGGACCTTCCTGATCCTGCCGCGCCACGGCGCGCCGGTCGTCTCCTTCGAGACGTACATCGGCGTCGGCTCCGCGGACGAGCCCGCCGGCATGTCGGGCATCGCCCACATGTTCGAGCACATGGCGTTCAAGGGATCCGACCGCGTCGGGACGCGGGACTGGGAGGGCGAGAAGCAGGCGCTCGCCGACGTCGACGAGCTGTACGCCGCGCTGCAGCTGGCGCGCGCGTCCGGCGACGAGGTCGCGGTGCGCGCGGCGCGCGAGTCCTTCGCCGAGGCGCAGGAGCGCGCGGCCGCGTTCGTCGAGCCCGAGGAGTTCAGCCGCCTGCTCGAAGAGGCCGGCGGGTCCGCGACCCTGAACGCGTCGACCTCCGCGGACGAGACGCGCTACGTCGTGTCGCTGCCGAAGAACCAGGTCGAGCTGTGGTGCTGGCTTGAGGCCGAGCGCTTCACGCGGCCGGTGCTGCGCGAGTTCTACCGCGAGCGCGACGCCGTCCTCGAGGAGCGCCGCATGCGCGTCGACTCGTCGCCCTTCGGCGTCCTGCTGGAGGAGCTGCGCCTGGCCGCGCTGCGCGCGCACCCCTACCGCGTGCCGACCATCGGCTTCCCCTCCGACATCGCCGCCTACGACCGCGAGCGCGCGCGCCAGTTCTTCGAGACGCACTACGGCGCGCGCAGCCTGACCACCGCGATCGTCGGCGACGTCGACCCCGAGGCGCTGATCCCGATGCTCGACCGGTACTTCTCCGACGTGCCCGCGGGCCCGGAGGCGTCGCGCGCGCCGACGACCGAGCCGCCGCAACGCGGCGAGCGCCGCATCGCCGTCGAGTTCCCCGCCAACCCGCTGCTGGGCATCGCCTGGCACGCGCCCGCCGTCGAGCACGCGGACGCGCCGGCCGTCGACATCGCGGTGCGCCTCCTGGGCTACGCGCGGTCGTCGCGGCTCGAGAAGCGCCTCGTGCACGGCGACGCGATCGCCAACCAGGTCATCGTCGCGACGGCGTGGCCGGGTGGGCGCGACGCGAACCTGTCGCTGGTCGTCGCCGTGCCGAACTCCGGCGTGTCGACCGAGGCGCTCGAGGACGCGATCTACGAGGAGATCGAGCGCCTCGCCGCCGAGGGCCCCGGGCCGGAGGAGCTCGCCGGCGTGAAGCGCGTCGCGCGCGCCGACTTCCTGCGCTCGCTGCGCGACGACACCGCCGTCGCCTCGGGCCTGACCGAGAACCAGGCGATGACCGGCGACTGGCGCACCTTCTTCCGCCGCGCGGAGCGCCTGCAATCGGTGCGCGCCGCCGACGTGCAGCGCGTGCTGCGCACCTACTTCACGCGCGACCACCGCACGGTCGCCACGCTCGCGCCGCCCGCCGCGGACGCCGACACGACCGGAGGCAACTGATGCGCCCTCTCCACCTCGCGGTCGCGGCCGCGCTCGTCATCGCCGCGCCCTTCGCCGGATCCGCCGCGGCCCAGGACGCGCCGCCGGCGCACCCCGGCGACATCGCGGCGCCGCCGCTGGAGCCCTTCCACCCGCCGCAACCCGAGACGGTCGAGCTCGCGGGCGGCGCGCGGTTGCTGCTGATCGAGGACCACGAGTTGCCGCTCGTCGACGGCCGCGTGTTGTTCCGCTGCGGGTCGATCCAGGACCCCGCGGGCAAGGCCGGCCTGGCCGTGCTGCTGGCCGACGTGCTGCGCGGCGGCGGCGGCGGCGGATCGACCGGCGAGGAGCTCGACGCGTGGCTGTCGTCGCGCGGCGCGGACCTCACGATCGCCGCGACCAGCGACCAGCTCGTCATCGACTTCTCGTGCCTCACCGAGGACCTCGGCGCGCTGCTGCGACGCGTCGGCGCGCTGCTCGCCGACCCGGCCTACCCCGCCGAGGAGCTGGAGAAGAGCCGCGCGCGCCTCTTGACCGAGATCGAGCGCCGCGACGACGACACCGCCGCGCTGGCGGACCGCGTGCTGCTGCAGCTGATCTACGGCACGAGCTCGCCCTACTCGCGCGTCGAGACGCCGAAGAGCGTCGCCGCGATCACGCGCGAGGACCTGCTCGCCTACCACCGCGCGCACGTCGGCGCCGACCGCATGCTGTTCGGCGCCACGGGCGACGCGACCGTCGCGAAGCTGCGCGCGTCGATCGAGGAGCACTTCGCCGGCCTGCCGCAAGTCGGCCCCGCGCCGGAGGTACCCGCGCCGTCGTTCGTGCAGCCGCAGTCGACGAAGGTCTACGTCTACGACCGCCCGGGGGTCCCGCAGAGCGAGCTGCGCATCTCCGCGCCCGGCACGCGGCGCATGCACGACTCCTACAGCGCGCTGAACCTGTGGTCGTACGTCGTCGGCATCGGCGGGATGACGAACCGCATGATGGTCAAGGTGCGCACGGAGCTCGGGCTCGCGTACTCGGTCGGCGCGTACTACCGGCCGGAGTGGGAGCGCTCGGGGCGCCTCGAGGCCTTCTGCAGCACGCGCAACGACGGCCTGGCCGACGCGGCGGACGCGATGATCGCGGTGCTGCGCGGCGGCCTGGACGCGATCCCCGCGGACGAGCTGGCGGCCACGCGCGCGCGCGCGCTGAACGCGGAGGTCTTCCGCGTCGATACGCCGCAGAAGGTGCTGACGCGCGCGCTGGAGCTCGCGTTCCACGGCTACCCCGCGGACTTCTACGAGCAACACGCGCTGGAGCTGCGCGACCTGGACGCGGACCGCATGCTGGCCGCCGCGCGCCGCCAGCTCGACCCCGGGCGCCTCGTCGTGCTGGCGGTCGGCCCCTACGACGAGATCGCGCCGAGCCTGGAGCGCATCGGCCCGGTCGAGCGCGTCGAGCTGGGCGCGCCCGAACCGAGCGCCAAGCCGATCGACCCGGCGCCGCTCGTGGACCGCATGTTCGCCGCGGTCGGCGGGCGCGAGCGCTGGGCCGCCGCGCGCTTCCTCGACTACGAGGCGACCGTCGAGCTGCCCGGCCGCTCGATCTCGGTGCGCATGCAGCGCGACATGGACGCCCCGCGCCTGCGCTTCACCAACGAGTTCCAGGGCGGCAGCCAGACGTACATCGTGAACGAGCGCGGCGCGTGGCTGGTGATCGACAACCAGTACACGCCGCTGGAGACCGAGCTGCACCGCCGCTTGCTGGACAGCGCGCACTACGATCTGTTCGCGCTGCTGCACCGGATGGCGAACGGCATGCAGGTCGGCGTGTCGCCCGACGGCGCGCTCGTCGTGCTGGAGGGCCCGGCGATGGGCGCCCGCATCGAGCTCGACGTCGCGGGCCGCCCGACGCGGCTCGTCGCCTCCAACGCCGACGCGCTGGCCTACGTCTTCCAGGGCTGGACCGAGGGCGACGCGCTCGACGCGCCCGCGCGCATCGTCAAGGAACAGGACGGCCAGCCCGGCACCGCGCGCCAGATGGGCCGCATCCTGACCCCCGAGGCGCTCGCCCCCGAGCTCTTCGAGCCGCCGGGCGAGGATTGACCCGCCCCCCCCGCCCGCGCATCACCGCCCGCGAATCACCGCCCGCGGCGCGAGCGCATCACCGCCCCGCAAGAGAACGAGCCCCCGCCGCGCGCGAACGCACGGCGGGGGCTCGTCCGGTCCCGGTCCCGCTCAGAACGACCAGATCGCGGAGACCGTCCAGCGGTCGCCGAACAGGTCGTCCTCGTCGTTCAGCGGGAACTCGTAGGCGGCGCGCACGGCGATCGCCTCACCGGCGCGCACTTCCGCGCCGAGGCCCATCGTCAGCGTGTCCTTGTCCTCGCCGCCGCCCAGGTTCGCGACGTCGACGCCGGTGATGCCCAGCGGCATGTTCGTGCCGTTGCTCACCGTGTTGTAGTAGTTCATCTCGAGCACGGGGCTGAGCCACTCGTTGACGTAGTAGTCCGAGTGGAAGTGCAGGAACAGCCGGTCGCTGTCGCCCAACACGTCCTCGCTGCCGACGCCGGTCGTGTAGTTCGCGGTGGCGCCGAGGTGCAGGCGGTCGAAGCCCTTGTTGAACGAGGCCCACAGGCGGAACTCGTCGTCGCCCTGCAGCACGTCCTCGTCACCCGCGCCGAACTCGTAACCGACGCCGACCGCGGCGTGGGTGTCGGTCTCCCAGTTCTGCAGGAAGGCCCACTTGATGCCGGCGCCGATGTCGATCATCCCGTCGGCGCCGCCGGTCAAGGGCGCGTTGAAGTCGATGAAGCCGTCCTTGTACGCGACGAACTGCAGGCTCTCGGTCAGCGCGAGGCGCAGCTGCACCGCGAGCGCCGACGCGTAGCCGCCGCCGACCAGGTCGTCGGGGAACTCGTGGCGGACCCACCACGCGCGCACGTCGCTCGTGATGAAGGAGTCCTCGTGGTAGAAGGGCGAGGTCAGCGGCGCGACGGCGCGGCGCTCGGCGGGCAGCGCCAGGCCGTCGGGGTTCGGCTCGCCGAACAGGACGGTGTTCGCGTGCTGCGCCGTCGCGGAGCCGGCCAGCAGGCACCCGAGGAGGAGGGGAGCGGACGCCCGCGAGAGGCGCGCGGAGAGGGTTCGTTCGTACATCGCTGTCTTCGGTGTGTGGAGGTGGACGCGCCGCGCGCGGCGCGGTCGGAGATCCGACGCCGAAGAGCCTCCCCCATGACAGCGCGGGCCGCCGTACGGCCCGGGGCCGATTCCGGACCGCTGGAGTCCGTAGACGGGCGTAGGCCGCCGCGAGTCGCGCCGCGGCTCCGCGGGGGGGCCCCGGACGCGAGGCCGGCTCCCCTCGTCCCCCAGACCGCGCCGTCGCGCTCACATCGCGCCGGCTCCCCGACAGCGCCGACCCCGCCGACCGAGGCCTGGCGCAGGCCGGCCGGCACGGAGGAGCACGCCTACAGGACCGCGCGCCTGCTCACTGTGGCTGCGCCCGAGAGCTGCTCCCTGCTTTCCAGTGCCGGGGCGGAGCGTGCGCCGCACCGGTCTGTTCTCGGTGCCGGGACCTTGGAGCTGCTCCGTCGCCGCCGGTGCTGGGGTAGCGCGTGCCTTTCACCCGCTCCACTTCTCCTGCGCGTGGTTCGTCCTTCTTCGCGCTCTTCGCACCTTCGCGGCCTTTGCGGGAAGCCGCGACGGAGGACTCGCGCTGCCTTTCACGTGTCCCGGCCGTGCAGGACGCCGTTGTTGGAAAGGACCTCGCGGGCGGCTGCAGCCGCCCGCGAGGTCCATCCCTGCAACGGCGCAGTGAACCTCCGGGACACGGCCGAGCGCCCGCACGGCCCCAGTCGCGGTTTCACGCAAAGGCCGCAAAGGTGCGAAGAGCGCGAAGAAGAACGAACCACGGCCGCGCGCGGCCGCAGCAACAGAAGAAGGAGTCCACCGCCCGCATCCGCCCTTCGGGCGGATCAAGCGCCGCGGGGCGGCGCTGCGCCGGCTTGTCCACGGTGCAGGGATCTTGGAGCTGCTCTTCGGCTGCCAGTGCCGGGGTGGAGGCTGCTTTTCATCCGTTGCTCTTCTCCTG
>JAUHYB010000494.1 GCA_030426745.1 bacterium | reverse complement strand
GTCGGCGGCAACCTGTGCCAGCGCCCGCGCTGCGCCTACTTCCGCCACGCGCACGCGCCGTGCATCAAGAAGGGCGGCTCGGAGTGCTTCGCCGCGACCGGACACAACAAGTACAACGCGATCCTGGGCGGCGGGCCGAGCTACATCGTGCACCCGTCCGACCTGGCGCCCGCGCTGGTCGCGCTGAACGCCGAGGCGGTCATCGAAGGGCCGCGCGGCGAGCGGCGCACGCCGCTGGAGCGGTTCTTCACGCTGCCCAGCGAGGGCAGCATCCTGCGCGAGAACGTGCTGGGTCGCGATGAGATCCTGCGCGAGGTCGTCGTGCCGCCGCCCGCCGACGGCACGGTGTCGACGTACCTGAAGTTCCGCGAGCGCGAGTCCTACGACTTCGCGCTGGTGTCGGTCGCCGCGGCCTTCCGCGTCGTGGACGGCCGGGTGCAGTCTCCGTCGATCGTGCTGGGCGGGGTGGCGCCGATCCCGTGGCGCGCGACGGCCTGCGAGGGCCTCCTGACCGACGCGCCGCGCGAGGACGCCGCGGTGCGCCGCGCGGCGGAGGCCGCGACCGAGGGCGCCGCGCCGCTGTCGGAGAACGCCTTCAAGATCCCGCTGACGCGCAACCTCGTGTGGAAGGCGCTGACCGCGCTCGGCGCCGGAGGAGACCGATGAACGAGACACGGATCAGCCCGTACTGCCGCAAGCTGCGCACCAAGAAGGTCTTCTTCCTGCCGCACCCGCCGCGCGACGAGGCCGAGCTGCTGGAGGCCAGCGGCCACTGCTGGTGCGGCGAGACCGGCTACGCCGTGGGGGAGGACGGCGACCTGGCGGGGCCCGACGAGTGCACCCGCGGGCGCGCGTGCTTCACGCCCTACGGCGCGCCGCGCGCCTGAGCGTCGCGCGCTGAATACAGGCCGTACCCGCCCGAGCCCGCGGCGCTCCGCGGCTCAGTCGCCGAACACCGAGCCCGGCAGCAGGTCGCCGTTGTCCTGCTCGCCCAACGTGAACGGCAGGTTCGCGCTCGACAGGCGGTCCATCTCGACCAGCACCGCGAGCACCGCGGGATCCGGGAAGGTCGCGGCCGTCGACCAGGCGACGCCCCCGTCGATCTCGATCCAGCCGGCCTCCCAGCCGGGCAGGCCCTGCACCTCGACCGGGTCGTGGTCGGTGAACAACAGGAAGTTCTGGCCGAAGGCGCCGGAGATGTCGAGCAGCGGCACGCGCGTCCAGCAGTCGAAGCTGTGCTCGCCGCTGAAGGCGACCTCGTTGTCGTTGAAGATCAGGAAGTCGACCGAGGTCGTGAAGCGCTTGCCGCCGGTCAAGCCGATCATGATCAGCTCGGCGCGCACGCTGGCGTTCGGCCGTTCCTCGTCCTGGGCCAGGAAGCGCGGGATCGCGATGCGGTCGGGCGCCATCGAGTACTCGAGGCCGTCCAGGTCGCGGATGCCGTCGCCGTCGAGGTCGGTCGGGTTGCCGTCGCCGGTGCGGCCTTCGAAGACCAGCGCGTTCATCGAGTACTCGGCGCGGTTGACGCCGTCGAGCACGAGCGCGGACCCGATCAGGTAGTCGGCGTCGATCGGGCCGCCGGTCGGGCCGAGCGCGTAGGCGTAGCAGTAGCCGCGCTCGTGGCTGGGCGCGTGCGCCGCCGAGATCGCGCTGAAGGTGTCGCGCGGGGTCAGCCGCGTCAGCGCGTCGCTCTTCGAGCAGTCGGACTCGTCGATGTAGTTGAAGTGGACCCGGATGTCGTCCCCGCCGGACCGCACGTTCGTGACGGTCATGATCGTCAGCGAGCCGGGGCGGTTGTCCACCTCGGGGTAGATGAGGAGGCTGCCGGGGTCGTTGCGGTCGGCGGTCGCGGCGGGCGCCAGGAGGGCGGCCGCGGCGAGCGCCGGGATGAAGCGCGTGCTCATGGTGTGTGATCTCCTGCGGGCGCGAGACGGCCCGCGACTCCCACTCTATCCGGCGGATCGCCGGGCGGATAGGGAACCCCGGCGGGCACCCCTTGGACCCTCCCGGCGCGCGTCGCATACTGCCGGGGCGCGCCGCGACGGGCGGCGCGCGTTCGCAGCACCCCCGATCCAGGGCGGGACCAAGAGCATGCAGCACGAGGGAGCCGGAGGGAGCCGCGACGGCTCGACGGGACTCGAGGACGAGGCGCCGGACGCGGTGGACGCGCCCGAGGAGACCGCGGAGGTCGGGGAGACCGATAAGACCGACGAGACCGACGAGACCGCGGACGGCGCCGCGAACGGCAGCGCCGGACGGAAGCGCAAGCGCAAGCGCAAGGCCCGCCGCGACCCCGTCGGATCCGAGGCCGCGGACGACGACGAGGCGGACGACCTGCCGCCCGACCAGCTGCACATCGTCCCGGTGCGCAACATGGTGCTGTTCCCCGGCGTCGTGCTGCCGCTGATGATCGGCCGCGAGCGCTCCATCCTCGCCGTGCAGGAAGCGGTCCGCATGGAGCGCCCGGTCGGCATGCTGCTGCAGCGCAAGGACTCGATCGAGGA
>JAUHYB010000080.1 GCA_030426745.1 bacterium | reverse complement strand
TGCCTGCGCTCGCTGCGCCTGCCGCCGGTCCCCGTGCACCCGCAACCCTTCCGCTGGCGCGACGTCGTGACCTTGACCGAGCTGCGCCGCGCGCACGTGCACGCGCGCGACCGCCACCTGTTGCCCGTGGTCTACGCGAAGCTCTTCTGGGGCGCGGCCGGCGGCTTCCTCGTGATGTTCACCATCGCCGCGACGGTGCGCTTCGGCCTGGACGACGCGGGCGTGCCGGTCGAGGCGCTCGTCGCGTCGGCGACGGGTTCGCTGTACCTCGCGCGCGGCATCGGAACGGGCGTCGGACCGGTCTTGTCGCGGACGCTCTTCCCCGGCACCGCGCGGTCGTTGCGCCGACAGATCAGCGGCGGCTTCCTCGTCGCCTTCCTCGGCTACTTGCCGTTCGCGACGGCGGACACGCTGACCGTCGCGTTCGTCGTCGTCGTGCTGTCGCACCTCGGCGGCGGCGTGATCTGGGTCTCGTCGACCGTGCTGTGGCAACAGGACGCCGATGACGCCTTCCGCGGCCGCCTCTCCGCGCTGGAGAGCGCGACGCTGACGCTGGGCATGTCCGCCGGCGCGTTCGCGTCGGGCTTGACCTTCGACGCGACGGGATCGGTCGAACTCGCGACCTACGCCGCCTGCGCCCTCGTCGCGCTCGGCGGCGGCTCGTGGACCTGGTGGAGCCGCGCGGCGCGGCAGCCGGGCGAGCGCCGCGCCTGAGCGCGCGCCGTCAGCGGTGCTTCCCGCTGCGGAAGATCGACCACAACAGCGCGACACCCGTCGCGCCCGACGTCACGAAGCCGAACAGCCCGATCGCGGGCATCCCCCACACGCGCGGGCCGCCGTCGATCGTCATGGCGATCGAGGTGCCGACGATCATCGCGGCCAGGATCATGCCGACGGTCACGCGGTTCGCGCTGCGGTCGAGCTGGGCGCCGAAGCGGTCGAGGCGCTGGAGGTCGAGCTCGAGCTTGAAGTTCCCGCGGCGGATGCGGTCCAGCGTCGTGCGCACGTCGTGCGGCAGGCCGGCCATGATGCGCGCCATCTCGCGCGCGTTGCGGCGGATGACGGCGAAGGGCGAGCCCATCTTCTTGACCAGCCGGCGCGCGAGCGGCTCCAGGTGCTTCGACAGGTCGAACTGCGGGTCGAGGTGACGCCCCAGGCTCTCGAGCGTCACGAAGACCTTGATCAGCATCGACACGTCCGCGGGGAACGCGAGGTCGTTCTCGCGCATGATCCCGGAGATGTCGAGCAGCATGTCGGCGACGTCCAGGTCCTGGAGCTGCACGCCGGCGTACCGGTCGAGGAAGGCCTCGCAGTCCTGCGAGAGCAGCTCGAAGTCGACCGAACCGCTGTCGGCCCACGACAGCAGCACTTCGGCGACCGACTCGACGTCGCGCTCGGCGACGCCGCGCAAGAGCTCCGCGAACTCGCGGCGGCGGTTCTCGGACAGGCGTCCGACCATGCCGAAGTCGAGCAGGCCGACGCGCTCGCCGCCCATGAAGACGATGTTCCCCGGGTGCGGGTCGGCGTGGTACACGCCGTCCAGGAAGATCATGCGCAGGATCGCGTCGGCGCCGGTGGCCGCGATCGCCTTGGAGTCGTAGACCTCGTCGCCGTTCGCCTCGCCGTTGCGCTCCGCGCGGTCGCGGCGCAGCCAGTCGTCGGCGCTGATGCCGCGCAGGCGCGTCTGCACGAGCAGGCGCTCGCTGGTCATCTCCCACACGACGTCCGGCGTCACGAGGTCGGAGTCCTCGGGGATGTTGCGCTGGATGACGCGCAGGTTCTTCGCCTCGACGAAGAAGGACAGCTCGGCCTTGATCGAGCGCGCGAACTGGCGCTGCACGCGCACCGGGCGGTAGCGGCGCAGGTCGCTGACCTCGGACTCGAGCAGCTCCGCGATGTGGCGCAGCAGGCGCAGGTCCGCCTCGACCTTCGACTGGATGCCGGGGCGGCGCACCTTGACCACGACGTCGCGGCCGTCGTGCAGCGTCGCGGCGTGGACCTGGCCGATCGAGCCCGCCGCCAGCGGCTCGCGGTCGAAGGCGGCGAACGCCTCGTCGACGGTCGCGCCCAGGTCTTCCTCGAGCTGCTCGCGCAGGTCCTCGAAGGGGACGGAGCGCACGCGCGCGTTCAGGTTGGAGAACTCGTCGGTCCACTCCGGCGGCAGGAGGTCCGTGCGGCCGGCGAGCACCTGACCCAGCTTGACGAAGGTCGGGCCGAGCTCCTCGAGCATGCGCCGCGCGCGCTCCGGCGCGCCGACCTCGCGCAGCTCCGCGGCGGCGGTCCAGTTCAGCTTCGCGCCGGTGCGCTTCAACCAGCCGAGCAGGCCCGTCTTGTAGAAGACCTGACCGAAGCCGTGGCGGATCACCACGCCCGCGATCTCGTTCATCCGCCCGAGGTCGCCCGCGGCGACGATGGCCTCGTAGAGCATGGCGGGAGTCTAGCGGGCGGGGCGGGCGCGGGACGAGAAGTCCGGTACCGCGCTCGGTTTTTCAGCCCCGTCGACGGCGCCAGGCGCGCGGTCGCCGCCGCTGTCGATGAGGCCGGGACATCGGACGCGGTTCCGCACTTCCGGCCTCACACCGGGCGCGGCGGCAACACGTCGAAGCCCGAGAGCTCGACGCGCGGCGTCCAATCGCCGTCCTGCGCCGGCTCGTCGCCGCACAGGTCCGTCGACAGGTACTTCTTGTTGCTGTCCGCCAGCACCGTCGCGACGACCGCGCCCTCGCCCTGCGCGGCGGCGACCTGGATCGCGCCCAGCACGTTCGCGCCCGACGAGATCCCGACCGCGAGGCCCAGGTCGCGCGCCAGCGCCTGCGCCATGCGGATCGCGTCGCCGTCGCGCACGTCGACGATCTCGTCCAGGAACCCGAGGTCGACGATCGACGGGATGAACTCGTCGCTGATGCCCTGGATGCGGTGCTTGCCGACCTTCTGGCCCGTGCGCAGCGTCGGCGAGTCCGCCGGCTCCAGCGGGTGCACCGGCACGTCGCCGACGCGCTCCTTCAGGTACCGCCCGACGCCCATCACGGTCCCGCCGGTGCCCACGCCGGCGACGAAGCCCGTGATGCGCTTGCCCGCCAGCCGCAGCTGCTCGTGGATCTCCGGCCCGGTCGTGCGCTGGTGCGCGGCGCAGTTCGCCTGGTTGTCGAACTGCAGCGGCTGGAAGACGTCGTCGCGCTCCGCCGCGTAGGCCGCCGCCCGCGCGACGCTGCCCTGGAAGCCGCCCTCCGCCGCGCTGACCGGCACGATCTCCGCGCCCAGGCTCCGGATCACCAGCACGCGCTCGCGGCTCATCCAGTCCGGCATGTAGATGCGCACCGGGTGGCCGAGCGCGCGCCCCAGCGCGGCGAACGAGATGCCCGTGTTGCCGCTGGTCGCCTCGGTGATCTCCATGCCCGGCCGCAGCGCGCCCGACCGCACGGCGTCCTCGAGGATGTGCAGCGCCATGCGGTCCTTGATCGAGCCGGTGAAGTTCAGCGACTCCTGCTTCGCCCAGACCGTGAGCTCGCGCCCGTCGAGGCGCAGGCGGATCGCCAGCAGGGGCGTGTTGCCGACGAGGTAGCGCAGGGACTCGAGGCGATCGCGGACGTCCATGGGCGCACTCTATCCGGACCCGTCGCTCTCGAAATCGGCGAAGGCGTGGGAAATGCGCGACGGAATCGCGTCCGCGGTGCACTCGAGCCCCCTCTCGCGCCGATGGAACCCGTCCCGGGCCCCGGCGGCCTGCTAGGATTCCCGCCCCCGCGACCCGCCCCACCCCCCATGGTCACCGCAGAAGCCCCCACTGTCTGTCCCGGCTGCGGCGCGAAGATCCCGCGCCGCGGGCTCTCGATGTGCCCCTACTGCATCACGCCGCTCCCCGGCGGCGCCGCGGTGGAGGCCAGCCCGGTCGCCGAGCGCCTCGCGCGCATGGAGGAGAAGCCCGGCTTCGCCGAGGCCGTCGCCCGCGACCCCGAGGAGGGCCTCGCCTGGCAGCGCGCCGCCAGCCACCGCGTGGTCGGCAAGTTCATGGCCGTCGTCGGCGTGTTCTTCCTCGCGCTCTACGCGATCCTCGGCGGTCCCGAGTACGACCTCGTCTCCTTCAACCTGCTCGTCGGCGTCGTCCTGCTCGCCGCGGGCCTCCTGCGCTTCTTCCAGGGCAAGGCCGGCATGACGAACGCCACGTCCAAGCCGATGCTGAAGCGCGCCGCCATCCTGCACGAGCGCCGCAGCGAGACCGCGCTGCAGGGCGTCGACGGCGAGACGATCTACTTCTACGACATCGAGTTCGGCGACGGCGTGCGCGGCGAGTTCCGCTACCCCGGCCGCGGCGCCGCGGAAGAGCCCTGGCCGAACGGCGCGACCGGCGTCGCGTACACGCGCGGCGACGAGCTGATCGACTTCGAGCGGGTGCGGGTCTAGCGCGTCAGAGGACCCGGCCCAACACGACGCCGAGCCCCCTCCCGCACGCGGAGACGATCCGCTTCGAGTCCGGTGGATCGTCGCGCTGGGCGCGAGCGATCGCCGCGGCTTCTCGCGAGACGTCCGTCTCCGCGCTGCAGTACCGCTGCACCGCTCGACGCAAGCGGTTCGCAGCCTTCGAGGACAGCGGACCGATCCCTTCCGGCGACGCGACGCCGAGTTCTTCGAGGCTGTCGGCGAAGATCGCCAGCGTGTCATGGATGTACAGGAGGTCCTTGCCGCGTTTCGACGCGCCGGCCGTGTCGAGCGCGCCGACGCCTCGGCCCGCCCGACTCGGCCCGGCGAGCAGCAACAGCTTCTGGACCAGGAACGCGACCGGGTTCACGACTCGTACCGCGAGGCTCCCGGCGGACGTGTCGAGATCCAGGGACCACGGCTGCCGCAACAACAGGTCGACGCCTCGGAGTCGCTCCGCCACCAGACCGGAGAACCGAAGCACTCGCTGTTGCTCGCCTCCCCGTTCGACGCCGGACCCGGTGAGCGGCGCGATGAACTGCACGTATCCCGCGCCGAGCGCGTCCGCGTGGTAGGTGTGCACACCGACGTCGCCGCCCCCGACCTGTTCCCGGAAGCCCGCGGCGACGAGTCGGTCGAGCAGCTCGCGACTGCCGTCGTGGGCGAGCTCCAACGGCGCGGCGAAGTCGACGTCCTCGGTGGTCAGCAACTCGTGCACGGGCGCGTTCGCCAGCGCGTGCATCGGGAAGAGACGATGCGCGGTACCGCCGACGACGACCAGCCGGTCGAGCGCCCCCGACAAGGACTCGGCCGCCCGCAACAAGGTCGGTTCGTTCACTCGAACACCCCGAGCTGTACGAGGCTGCCGCGGATCGCCTCCGCCTGTTCCTGACCGCGGACAGGGTGCGACCACACGTCGATCCAGCACTGGAGGACGTCCGCGACGGGCACGCCGTCGACGTTTACGCAACCGCGGAACAACGACTCGGGGAAGTTCGGCTTGCGCAGGAGGACGTCCGCGTGTCCGCCGGGATCGACGAGCTCGAGTCCGAGTTCGTCCAGCAACGCGAGGTCGAACCCCTCGACGAAGATGTGCGGTCGCGCGCCGCGGACGATCCCGACGCCGAGCGCGTCGCACGCGGCGAACAGACCCAAGCAGGCGCGCGAAGCGCGGGCGGCCGACCCCGAGCCGGCGCGCTCGCGAACCCGGGACGCGGCGCCCTCCGGCCACTCGCGACGCAACCGCGCGAGCTCGGACTTCATCCGGGCCAGCGGGTCGCGCGACGGGAACACCACGCGGGCGGGCAACTCTTCGAAGTCGCCGCTCCCCGCGCTGGCCCACGCGCGCATCAGCTGGTCGCGCAACACGATCTCGACCTCGCCTCGCTCCTGCTCGACGAACCCCCTCGCCGACATCGCGGACAGGAACTTCGACGCGCTCGCGAGCGACACGTCCGCGCGCTCCGCCAGGGCGCTGACGCTCGCCACGCCGAACCCGGCGCGCGGCGCGTTCAACAGGGACGCCGGGATCTCCTCGGCCAGCAGCACCTTCAACATCCACTGACCGAGGTCGGAGAAGACGTTCGCGTGCGACGACTTCCGCGCGCGCTGTCGACCGGCCGCGGGGCGCGGGCGGGACTCCGGGACGGACTCGAGGCCCTCGCCGCGCAGGACCAGGCGGCCTCTGCGGTCCATCAAGCCCCAGGCGGCTGCATCACCGAACTCGGCCGCGTAGCGCTCGAGGCGCTCGACCATCGAGTCCGAGAGCGACGCAGCGCAGACGACGGCCAACGGCCGGAGCCCGGACTGCTCTGCCGCGCGCCTGGCGCGGAGGATGGCGTCGGCGAGGGCGCCCTCGAGCACGCTCTGTCGCGCCCCGAGGGCGGAGGACTTGCACTCGACCGCGTACGCGAGCTCTCCCTTCCTGACCACGAAGTCGGGCTGCCGGCCGCCGTGATCCGATCCCCCCGGCCAAAAGACGTTCCACCCGGCCTGCTGCAGGGCTTCGGCGAGTCGGGACTCGATGATGCCGTGCTCCCGGTGCGGATCCCCGGATCGCCCCTCGCCTCGCCCTCCCCTTGCGCTCGATCGCTGCATGCCCTCAGTTTCGTGCACACGAAAGGTTTCGTGTGCAGGAAAGTTTTCGTGTACACAAAAACCACCCTCCGCGACCCTCTCAGACCCATTCCTGGGCCTCTACACCAGCGCGCACGTCCGCAGCCCCGTCGGGACGTCCCGGCGGTGGGGCTCGAAGAAGTTGCGGTAGAGGTTGCGGGCGAGCAGGGAGCTGGTCGGCCAGGCGCCGCCGCGCAGGACCTTGCGGGTGCCGAACCAGGGCGCGGAGTAGGCCTCGTAGGCGGCCGGAGCGAAGCCGGGGTAGGGCGCGAAGTCGGTCGCGGTCCACTCCCACACGCCGCCGATCAGCTGGCGCAGGCCGAGGGCGGAGTCGCCGGCCGGGTGAGCGTGGACGTTCGGCGGGCCGGCGGCGCGGCCGTCGAGCGCGGCGCGGGTCGGGTCCGGCGCGGCGTCGCCCCAGGGGTAGCGGCGGCGCGCGCGCTTCGACCCGGTCGCGCTCGGCTCGAAGCTCGCGGCGACCTCCCACTCGGCCTCGGTCGGCAAGCGGCGACCGGCCCACGCGCAGTAGGCGGCGGCCTCGTACCAGCTCAGCCCGCAGGCCGCCTCGTCGTCGTCCAGCGCGCGCCACGCGTCGAACGACCGCCGCTCCCACCGGCCGTCCGCTCGCCGCCAGTCGCGCGGGTGCGTCGCGCCCTCGCGCGCGCGCCACGCGGCGCCGTCCGCCGTCCACAGGCGGTCGTCCGCGTACCCGCCGTCCTCGACGAAGGCGCGGACGTCGCCGCACGACACCAGCGCCCGCGCGATGCGGAACGCGTCGAGCTCGACGTCGTGCGCCCAGCGCTCGTTGTCGAAGGTGAAGGGCTCGTCGCGCTCGGCGCCGACGCGGTAGCGGCCGGCGGGGACCTCGGCGTCGCCCTCGGCGCGCGCGGCGCTCGACGTCCGGGAGTCACTCCGCGCCGGCGCGGCGCCCCCCGTCACGCCGCTCACGAACTCGGGCGCGCGATACCCCAGCGTCTGCCGCATGTACGTGAACGCCTCGGCGTGCATCTCCTCGTGGAACAGGCACAGGCGCCAGCGCTCCAGCTCCTCGCCCTCCGGCGCCCGGCGCGCCAGCCGCGCCGCCAGCGCGCCGTCGACCGCCTCGAGGTACGCGCGCACCTCGGCGCGGTTCGGCAGCGGCAGGTCCCAGCGCGTGTCGTGCAACACCTCCATCGAGTCGAACAGCGCGTCCGCGTCCGCGCGCACGCTCGCCTCGCCGTTCGCGCGCAGGAGGAAGCGCTCGTGGAACCAGCCGACGTGCCCCAGCTCCCACAGGAACGGGTTCGTCACCGTCAGGCGCTCGCAATCGAGCTCCGCGTCGCACAGGTCGTCGACCAGCCCGAGCGTCCGCGCGCGCAACGCGGCGCTCCAGCGCGCGAGGTCGTCGGGCGTGCGCGGGATCGGGCAGGGCATGGGGACACGATACACGCGGGCGGACGGAGGTGGGGGGCGCCGCGACCCGCGAACGAGGCTGCCGTCGTCGGGCCCGCGCGCTACCCTCGGGACGCCATGGATCCGATCCGCACCCAGCGCGCGCTCGTCCGCGCCGTCGACGCCCTCGCCTTCGCGCCGCCCACCACGCACGTCTACAACCCGCTCGTGCACGCGCGGCGGTCGGCGGAGGAGTACCTGCGGCGCTACGCGAAGCCCGGCGTCGAGGCGCTGTGGCTCGGCATGAACCCGGGGCCGTTCGGCATGGCGCAGACCGGCGTGCCCTTCGGCGAGGTCGCGCTCGTGCGCGACTGGATCGGCATCGAGGAGCGCGTCGACAAGCCGAAGGTCGAACACCCCAAGCGGCCGATCGAGGGCTTCGACTGCGCGCGCAGCGAGGTGAGCGGCCGCCGCCTGTGGGGCTGGGCGCGCGAGCGCTTCGGCGACCCCGACGCCTTCTTCCGCCGCTTCTTCGTGTGGAACTACTGCCCGCTCGTCTTCATGGAGGAGTCGGGCAAGAACCGCACGCCCGACAAGCTGCCGGCCGACGAGCGCGCGCCGCTCTACGAGGCCTGCGACCTCGCGCTGCGCCGCATGGTCGAGTACCTCGAGCCGCGGATGGTGCTGGGCGTCGGCAAGTTCGCCGAGACGCGCGCGAAGGAGGTCCTGGGCGACCTCGACGTGCGCTTCGGATCGGTGCTGCACCCGAGCCCGGCGAGCCCGCTGGCGAACAAGGGCTGGGCGCCGCAGGCGGAGAAGCAGCTGGCCGCGCTGGGCGTGGAGCTCTGAGCGCGCCCCGTCGCGTCGTCAAGCGGTCGGTTGGTCCGGCGCGTGCGCGAGCACGCGCAGGAAGACGTGGAGCGTGAACAGCCCCAGCACGAACTCGGCCGGGATCAGGTACACGGCGGCCATCACGCCCTTGTAGCACCCCCACCAACCCAGGTGCTCACCGTAGACGATCCCGAGCATCGCCCACACGGCCGCACAGGCAGCGCCCAGCATGGCCGTCTTCACACCCCGGTTGATCGGGACGCCCCGGAACCACGCGACCCGCAGCAGCACGAACGCGAGCACGATCGGCAGGAGGAACATCCACAAGCCGCCGCGCTGGAAGTTCCAGGCGAGCGTGCCCCGGTGTCCACCGAGGTCGAGGTTCGCGTCGATGGCGAAGCCGATCCCGCTGACGAGCGGCGGAACGGCGATCATCAGACGCGCGACCGGGTGAGCCAATACGGCGCTCACCACGCCCTGCGGCCTCCGCTCGAGAGCCTGCTTGCGCTTCGCGCGGTTCAACGCGCGAACCTCCTCGGAGGTCAGGTCGTCGAGCGAGTCGTTCACGAGATCATCGTTCGTCACGGCCTCGAACCGCGCACGACATGTGGTCGACCGCAGCGTGCCGCTCTTGCCCCCACTCCCGCGTCTCGAGGGGCTCGCCGATCGCGCGCTCGAGCAATCGAATCAGCAGCGTGAAGAAGATCACGGCGACGGTCAGCGTCGCGGGGAACGCGTAGAGCAGGTACGTGATCGCCTCGAAGTGGTCCGCGTACCCGAACCATCGCCCGTACGCGACGTGCAGGATCGACCACACCACGACGGAGGAGGCGCCCAGGTAGATCGTCGCCGTCCGCCTACCGACGGGAAGGCCGACGCGACGAGCGAGAAGGAGCAGGAGTGCGGTGGCGGGGATCACGATCCACACGCCCCAGTAGTCCTGGAGTTCGTTCGCGACTCTCTTCCAGTGTTCTTCGGGGCCGATGCCCGCTCTCACGGCGTAGCTCAGTCCGTGCAGCACCGGCGCGCCGACGATCAACACTCGCAGGTAGACGTGGAACACGTCCGCGTCTCGCTGGCCGCGCTTGGCGTTGTTCAGCGAGTCGGAGATGGTGAACGCGGGTTCCTCGAAGGACTCGACCACGCGTTCATGCTAGCGCATGCCACGCGACCTCGCTGGCCGCGAGACTCTCAGCCGATGGACGCGCGCTCCGCGGCCAGGAGGCGCGTCACGCGCAGCGCGTCCTCGGCGGTCGGCAGCGCGGCGCGGTCGCCGGTGCGGAGCGCGGTGAGCAGGGCGCGCACCTCGGCGCGGTAGCCGTCGGTGTCGCGCAGCGTGGGGCTCTTGCAGACGCCGCCTTCGGTGATCTGCAGGTGCGGCTCGCGGTGCAGGTCCCAGTCGAGCGTCGCGCGTTCGAAGACGGCGGTGTAGGCCATGCGGAAGGGGAAGCCCTCGCCGTGGTCCCAGCCGCCCTCGGCGACGACGAGGGGGCCGCGCGCGGCGCCGTCGTTCCCGGCGGCACCGTCGAACACGTACCGCGTCACGACGTGGTGCGGCGTGCCCGCGCTCTCCACGCGCGTCGGCTCGCCCAGCGCCGCCAGCACCAGGTCGGCGTCGTGCACGTGCAGGTCGAAGAGCGCGCCGCCGGACGCGTCGTCGTCCTCGTAGAAGCCGCCGCTCCAGCCCGGCCGCACGCCCAACCGTCGCAGCACCAGGCTGCGCAGCGCGCCGCGCGAACCGTCGCGCGCGAGGGTGATCAAGCGGTCCCAGCCCGGCCAGAAGCGCATGCACATCGCCGGCATGCACACGCGGTCCGACGCGCGCGCGGCGGCGGCGAGGCGTTCGGCCTGGGCGACGTCCAGCGCGACCGGCTTCTCGACCAGCACGTGCTTGCCCGACTCGAGCGCGGCGATCGCCAACGGCACGTGGGTCGGCGTGTGCGTGCAGACGCTGACGAGGTCGACGTCGTCGTCCGCGAGGAGCTCGGCCGGTTCGGCGTAGGCGGCGACTTCGCGCGGGTCGAAGGCCGCGCCGCCCGTCGCCAGGTTGCCGTCGTCGCCCAGCTCGCCGGCGCGGCGGCGCGGGTCGCGGTCGCACACCGCGACCAGGCGGTTCGGCTCGCCGGCGTCGCGCGCGGCGGCGTACGCGCCGAGGTGCGTGCGCCCCATGAAGCCCAGGCCGATCACGCCGACGCCGGGGCCGCGCTCGTCTGCGCGATTCGCGCGCCCCCCGGTCGCGCTCTTCCCGGCCGCGCCGCTCACGACGTCGCCAGGAACTCCGCGGCGGTGGTCGCCGCGATGCGCACGTCCTCGATGCGGTCGTCGCCGGACTCGCGCTCGATCATGCAGTCGACGGGGCCGACGTGTTCGTGCAGCACCTCGAAGAAGCGCGCCCAGTCGACGTCGCCCTTGCCGAGCGGCACCTCGGTGCCCCACTGGTCCGCGACGGCCGACGGCAGCGCGTCCTTCAGGTGCACCTGCGCGACGTGCGGCGCCAGCTGTTTCAGCGCCTCGTGCGGGTCGCCCATCCCGTACAGGATCATGTTCGCCGGGTCGAAGTTCACGCCCAGCGTCGGCCGGTCCAGGTCGTGCAGCGCGCGCATCAAGGTGTCCGCGTCCTCCTGGCCGGTCTCGAGCGCGACGCGCACGTCCTGGGCGGCGAACGCGTCGTGGATCGTGCGCAGCCGTTCGATCATCAGGCGGCGCAACAGCTCCTGGCCGGAGTGCGGCAGGAACCCCGCGTGGAAGGTGACGAGCCGCACGCGCAGCTCCTTCGCGATCCGCGCGTTCTCGACCGCCGCGGCCGCGTTCTCGTCCCAGAACTCGTCGAGCCGCACGCCGCCGGTCTCGCGGATCGACTCGAGGCTGGTGTAGTCCTCGCCGCGCATCGAGATCATCCCCGACGCGACGCCGATGCCCGCGCGGCCCAGCGCGCGCGCCGTGCGGTCCAGGCTCCAGTCGCCGCGGCGGATCGGATCCAACGCGAGCTGCACCCAGCGCAGCCCGCACGACTGCACGCGGTCCGCGAGCTCGCGCGGCGACTTCGGCCGCAGCGACCACGAACAGACTCCCAGGCGAGCGCTCATCACGAACAGCCTAATGAGCGGCGCGCGGGCGCGGAAGCGCGCTGCTAGACTCGTCGCTCGTCCCCCCTCGGAGGCCCCCATGACTCCCCGATTGACGCGCCGCGCGTTCACCGTCGCCGCCGCCTGCGCGCCGCTCGCCGCGAGCTGCCGCACCACCCGCTCGAAGGACGACGCGCCGATGCCGATCTCGCTGGCGCAGTGGTCGCTGCACCGCACGATCCGCGCCGGATCGCTCGACCCGCTGGACTTCCCGCTGCACGCGCGCCGCGAGTTCGGGCTGGACGCGGTCGAGTACGTGAACCAGTTCTTCGCCGACAAGGCGCGCGACGAGGCGTGGCTGGGCGACCTGGACCGGCGCTGCGCGGACGCGGGCGTCACGAGCCTGTTGATCATGGTCGACGGCGAGGGCGAGCTGGCCGCGCCGGACGAGGCGCGACGGCTGGACGCGGTGCGCGCGCACGAGAAGTGGATCGACGCGGCGGCGCGCCTGGGGTGTCACGCGATCCGCGTGAACGCGGGCGGCGGCGTGAACCGCGAGGAGGCGTCCCGGCACGCGGCCGACTCGCTGGTGCGCCTGGCCGACCGCGCGACGGACGCGGACCTGTCGATCCTGGTCGAGAACCACGGCGGCATGTCGTCGGACGGCGCGTGGCTCGCCGGCGTGATGCGCCGCGCCGACCACCCGCGCGTCGGGACGCTGCCGGACTTCGGCAACTTCCGCGTCGGCGGATCGGAGGGAGGCGGCGACGAGTGGTACGACCGCTACCTGGGCGTCGAACAGCTGATGCCGTACGCGCAGGCCGTCAGCGCCAAGTCGCACGACTTCGACGCGGACGGGAACGAG
>JAUHYB010000493.1 GCA_030426745.1 bacterium | reverse complement strand
GCCCGCCGCGATCTTCGGCGTGCTGTGGGGCGCGTTCTTCATGACGCAGTTCAACGACCACGTGCGCTACGTCGCGCCGCTGACCGTGCTGCTGGCGCTGCCGGCGGGGCTGGCGGCGGAGCGCTGGTTGGATCGCGCGCCGCGCGCGACGTGGGCGATGCCGGCGCTCGTCGCGTTGCTCGCGCTGCCGCTCGTGCAAGCGCTGCGCTTCGACTGGGTGCTGGCGCGCGAGGACACGCGCGCCGAGGCCGAGCGGCTCGTCGCGGCGACCCTGCCCGACGGCGCGCTGCTCGCGCTCGACCGCTACGCGCCGCCGATCGAGCCGAACGTGCACAGCCTGCGCCGCACCGAGGAGCTGCGCGTCGCTGCGGGCGGCACGCTCTACGGCCGCGAGCAGTACCGTCTGGACCAGCTCCTGGCCGGCACCGCGGCGGACCCCGGCGTGGACCGCGTCGCGATCGAGGACTACCTCGCGATCGACGAGCGCGACGGCGAGGTCGAGGTGCGCGAGAGCCTGCGCGAGCGCTTCGGCGACGACCCGCGCGCGCTGCTCACCGAGCTCGGCGTCACGCACCTCCTGTTCGTGAACCGCCTCGGCGACCACGGGACGAACCACATGATCCCCGAGTGGATCGAAGGCCGCGAGCCCGTGTTCGTCGTGAACCCCGCCGGCGACGGCGCGCGCGTCGGCGAGGCGAAGCTGCCGATGGAGTTCGAGTTCGCAGCGACCGCGATCTGGCGCGTCGAGCGACCCGGGCCGTGGATCGCGCTGTACGACGTGCGTTAGCCTCTCACCGAACTTCCTTCGATGCGTCGCCGCTGACGTCAGGCGTGGTCGGGGAACGCGCCGCGGTCCCGAAATCGCAACACGTACGCCAGCGGCAGCGCCGTGAACGCGTCCGCGATCGCGCCGCTGTCGAGCAGCGCCTCCGCCTCGGCGAGCGGCATGCGCTCGAGGCGCAGGCGTTCGCAGTCGTCGAGGTCCAGCTCGCCGACGCGTTCGCAGTCGAGCGCGCAGAAGGCGTGCGCGTAGTGCGCGCTGATGCCGCCGGTGGGGTGGAAGCCGGGCAGCGGGACGAGGCGGCCCGCATCGTAGCCGGTCTCCTCGCGCAACTCGCGGCGCGCGGCGTCCTCCGGGGACTCGCCCTCGTGGATGCGGCCGGCGGGTGTCTCCCAGCCGGTCGTCCCCGCGGGGTGGCGGTAGTGCGCGAGCATCAGCACGTCGCCGTCCTTCGTCAGCGGCACGACCGCGACCGCGTTCGCGATCTCGAAGACGTGGTACTCCTGCAGGCGCCCGTCGGGCAGGCGCAACTGGTCGCGGCGCAGGCCGCACCAGTAGGAGTCGTAGATGCGCTCCGACGAGTCGACGACGTACGGCTCGAAAGGGGCGGGACGACGCGCGCCCTCGGGGTACCGAGGGCGCGCGGGATCGTTCGGGTCGGTCACGAGGGACTCGGAGTCGTCGGCGGTGCGCCCGCGCGGATCAGGACTCGTTCGCGGGCCACAGCTCGCGCCAGTCGCGCACCTGGCGTTCGCGGCCGGCCAGGCGCTCGAGCAGCGCCGGCGACACGCGCAGGTCCTCCATCGCGGTCTCGGACAAGACCTGTCCCGCCGCCTGGATCACCGCGTCCTTGTCGATCGACTGGTAACCGAAGACCTGGTCCGGACGGCCGCACTTCGAGAAGCGGCGCACTGCGAGCGTGCGTTGCTTCACGCCGACGACCGAACCGATGTTGTCGACCAGGCCCGCCTCGCCGTCGCACAGCGCGACGATCGGCACGCGGCGGCCGGCGACGCTGATCAGGCCGGCTTCGCTCTCGCCCGCGCCCGCGACGGCGCACAGGTGGCCGTGCACGCCGAGGCCCTCGCGCAGGTGGCGGTAGTCGCTCTGCTCGCCGAGGATGCCGACGAGCAGCTCGGGCGAGGTGATGATGATCACGTCGGCGAAGATGCCGCGCTCGGCGAGCTCCTCCGACGCCGCGATCGCCTCCGTGGCGACCGAGCCCATCGCGAACACCTTCACGACGTTCTCGCCCGGCTCGTAGCCGGCGTAGCCCGACCAGTCGATCAGGCGGTACGCGCCCTCCAGGCAGTCCTCGCGCACGCGCGCGAGCAGGTCGCTGTCGGACTTCAGCGGCAACGTCGACTCGTCGATCGCGCCGTCGAGGTCGTCGTTCGCGAGGCGCAGCGGGCCCGTCACCGAGCCGTCCTGCTTCGACGCGGCCTGGCGGCGCAGGTGCGTCAGCAGCAGCTTCTGCTCCACGCCGCGCGTCACCGCGCGCACCAGCACGCCGGTGCGACCCGCGTTGTCGTGCTCCATCTGGCGCCGCACGGCGTCGGACAGGATCCAGTCGACCTCGAGCGCGAACAGCGGTTCCCAGGTGATCAGGTTCGGGATCTGGATGTCGGACTTCCAGGAGTGCTGCGCGCCCTCCGGCGCCAGCGTCACGCCCGACGGCGTGCCCAGGATCACGAACTCGGCGCCCCAGTAGAGGTTGTAGTAGAGCTGGTC
>JAUHYB010000079.1 GCA_030426745.1 bacterium | reverse complement strand
CGCTGCACGAGGCCGGCTACGGGCCCGAGCAGGACGGCGAGGCGGTGCAGAGCGAGCTCTCCGGCCGCCGCCCGCTGCACGAGTTCCGCGTCGGCGACGAGGCGTTCGTCGTGCGCCGCTTCAGCCACGGCGGCCTCCTGCGCTGGCTGACGGGCGTGCGCTTCCTCGACCCCGAGCGCCCGTTCCGCGAGCTGATCCTGTCCGACGCGCTGCGCCGCGCCGGCATCCCGACGCCGCGCGTCGTCGCGGCGCGCGCCCGCGCGGCGCGGCCGTACGGGTGGCGGCTCGAGGTCACCAGCCGTCGGCTGGAGGGCACCGTCGACCTCGGCCACGTGCTGGGCGCCGCGCGCCGCGGCGAGGTCCCGCGCGACGCGCTGCGCGCCCTCGCGCGCGCGACCGGCAAGCTCGTCGCGCAGCTGCACAAGCACGGTTGCCTGCACGCGGACCTGACGCCGAACAACATGCTGGTCGAGCGCGCGTCGCTCGCCGGCGGCGCGCCCGCGCCGTGGATCCTCGACCTGGACGGCAGCACGCTGCACGACGCGCTGACCGACGCGCAACGCCGCAAGAACCTGCGGCGGCTGTTCCGCTTCGTCGCGCGCCGCGAGGAGCGCTACGGCGCCGCGCTGACGCGCACCGACTACGCGCGCTTCTTCCGCGGCTACGACCCGAGCGGGCGCCGCTGGAAGGACGACTGGCGCGCGGTGGCGTCGCAGCACGCGCGGCGCTCGCTGGCGCACCGCCTGGGCTGGTTGTTCGAGCGCACCTTCGCGCCGCGCACCGACCCGCGGGACGCCGACCCCGAGGGCGCGGCGCCGCACCCCTGAGCGCTCGTCACGCCGCGCGCCGGCGGCCGGCGAGGTGCGCGAGGTAGGCCGCGATCCACAGCGTCGACGAGCCGACGTGCGTCCAGACCCACACGTCGTGCCAGGTCTCGTCGACGCTGGTCTGCAGCAGGTAGCCGGACGCGATCATCGGCGCGGCGAGCGCGGCGAGCGTCAGCCCGACGCGGCGGCGCAGCGGGAAGCCCGAGCGCACGCGCTTCCACACGTGGTCCGACCAGATCAGGCCGATCGCGAAGACCAGCAGCGGCGCGAACAGGACGTGCAGGTTCTTCACCGCGGGCTGCCACGGGTGGTGCAGCGCGGCGATCGCGAAGGGGTCCGGCTCGGCGGGCTCCGCCAGGTAGAGCATCCACGCGTAGACGAGGCCCGTGCCGCCGACCGTCAGGTTGGCGACGTGCAGGAGACGCTTGGCGCCGGGCGTCACGGGAGCGCGGACTCACGGACGGCGGGCGAGCCGGGCCCGGGCTCCGGCTCGGGACGCGGCGTCGGTCGCGGTTCCGGGTGCGGCTGAGGCTCGGGTCGCGGCGTCGGCGTCGGCGTCGGCGTCGGGTCGGGCTGCGGTCGCGGCGGAGGCTGAGGCTGAGGCTGTGGCTGTGGCTCGGGCTGCGGCTGCGGCTGCGGCTGCGGCTGCGGCTGCGGCTGCGGCTGCGGCGGCTCACCCTCGCGCTCCTTCTTCTTCTCCTTCTCGCGTTCGCGCCGCTCGCGCTCCTCGCGCGCGCGGTCCTCGCCGATCACGCGGTGCGCCGCGAGGACGCGCCGGGCGGCGCGCACCGTCGCGCGCGCGGTCAGGGTCGCGCCGGTCAGGTTGCGCACGCCCTTCTTCAGGAACAGCTCGTCGTCGAGCGGCTTCCCGATGAGCTGCGCGTACCACGGCGCGCTCGGGATGTAGTCGGGCGGCTCGGCGAAGGACAGGAGCTCGATGCGCGAGAGCGTCCCGTCCGGCGCGACGACGAAGAACAACGACTCCGACAGCGTGCGCACCTGGTGCGTGTCGACGTAGGCCGTGCCGACCAGCTCGCCGTCCTTGCGCGCGGCGTAGGGATAGAGCATGCCGCGGTCGAACTCGCCTTTCGCGAGCGTCGCGACGCGCTCCTTGCGCTCGTCGTTGAAGTACTCGGTCGAGCGCGTGACCTCGCAGCCCTCGAAGGCGAGCGCCAGCGCCTCTTCGACGGTCAGGAACACGCGACCGCCGGACGTCGCGGCGGCGCGCGGCGCGTCGTCCGGCGCGGCGGCCCGCGCCCCGCCCGGCGCCGCGACGCCGAACGCACACAGCGCGGCGACGGCCGCGACCGTCGCCGCGAGGATCGTCGCGGACCTAGAACACATACCCCAGCCCCAGGGAGAAGCGGTCGGGACCGCGGTCGAAGTCCTCGAAGCTCGTCTTGAAGATCACCTCGTCGATCGGCTGGAAGGCGACGCCGAAGGTCACGATCGTCTCGTCGGTCGCGGGGCTCGCCATGCCGACGGCGACGGAGTCCTGCGTGTTGATGTGCTCGTAGCGCACGTAGGGGATCAGCGACTTCTCGCTCTCCGGGCTGATCGAGGTCATCAGGTCGTAGCCGACCTCGCCGTAGTAGCCGAGCAGCTCGTCGCCGATCACGTCGGTGCCGGTCAGGCCCTTCGCGGCGTTCAGCTCCTCGGTGCCGTCCAGCATCGACAGCGCGCCCAGCGCGCGGAACCACCAGCCCTGGTACTCGTACTGGAAGTGCAGGTCGACGATCGTCGTGCCGACCGAGCCGTAGCCGGCGCGGTCCTGACCCGAGTTGCCGTAGTAGGCGGACGCGCCGGCCAGCATGCCGGGCGTGTTGGTCCAGTCCAGGCGCGCGGTGACGGCCAGGTCGTTGGCCTTCGCCTTGCTGCCCTTCTGTCGCCCGCCGCGCAGGCCGTCCGCCGCGAAGCCGTCGGCGTCGAGGCCGTTGACGACGTACGCGCGGTACGAGAAGCCGCCGGCGTCGCCGAAGACGCCCGCGCCGTTCTCGCGCCAGGTCGAGGGGATGATGCGGCGTTCGGTCTCCGGGCGGTTCACCGACAGGAAGGTCGTCGGCTCGTGCATCTCGTTGATGAAGCCCATCGGCAGCAGCACGAGGCCGAAGCGCGCGTTGAGGTCGTCCGCGTGCAAGTAGTCGAGGTAGGCGAACTCCAGGCTGACCGAGCCGGACTCCGACGTGGACGCGTGCTCGACCTCCAGCTCGGAGTTGAACAGCCAGCTGTCGCTGAACTTGTAGCCGGTGTAGATCACGCCGCGCAGGAAGTCGGCGGTCGAGTCCTTGCCGCCGCTGTAGCTCGAGAAGAAGCCTTCGCCGTAGCCGCCGATCGAAAGGCCGTGCGACTGCTCGTAGACCTTCGAGGCGGCGGGGCCGAGGCCGTGTTGCGACTGGCCGACGGCCGGGAAGAGGTCGGGTTGCTCCGTGCGCTCGAGCTCCTCGGACACGATGTCGAGGCGCTCGCGGAGCTCGACGTTCTCGGCCTCGAGCGCGTCGAGGCGCTCCTCGACCGACGGCTTCGGGCCGGGGCCGTCCTGGGCGAGCGCGGGACCGGAGAGCAGGGCTGCCGCGCCGAGCGCGACGGGGAAGGTGTGGTGCGGGGTCATCTTCGGGTGGGGAACACGGGGGGAAGGGACGCGGGGGTGGGGGGGTGACCCCCGCGTTCGTCCTCGACCGACGGCTCGGAGTGCGTGAGCACGAGGTCGGGGACGAGGGGAACGAGTCGCCCGGCCAGCCCGGCCGAGGCGTGCGCCGCGAGGCCCTCTGGGCCGCGCGTGAGGAACACCACGTCGACGCCCTCGCGCGCGTCCGCGAAGGCGATCGCGGCGTCGGGGCCCAGGACGTAGCAGGCGGTCGAGAGGCAGTCGGCGGCGAGCGCGCTCGGGGCGAGCACGGTCGCGCTGCCGCGCCGCGGCGCGGGTTCGCCGGTGCGCGGGTCGAGGACGTGCGAGCGCGCTACGCCGTCGACGACGACGCCGCGTTCGCTGTCGCCGCTGGTCGCGATCGAGCCGTCCGCGACGCGCAGCGCGAGCACCGCGCGTCCGCGGTCGTCGGGGTCGGCTACGCGACGCTCGACGGGTCGCGCGTGTCGCGCGTCGAGCAGCTGGCCGCCGAAGTCGATCGACAGCTCGCGCCACTCGTCGTCCGCGATCGCGGCGAGCGCCGCGTCCAGCCCCGCGCCCTTGCCGAACGCGCCCTCCTCGATGCCGGCGCGCGCGTGGTCGCGACGGAGGCCGTCGGCGGTCCGCGCGTAGTGGCGCGACCCCGCGGCGTCGCGCGCCGCGTCGAGCCGCGCGGGGTCCGGGAGGGCGCCGCCCTCGCGCAGCGCCCAGGCCTCGACGAGCGGCGCGACCGCCGGGTCGAAGGCGCCGCCCGTCGCCGCGCACCACGCGAAGGCGACGTCCAGCTCGCGCGCGAGGTCGGGGGAGAGTGGGGCGACGACGCCGACGGGGGCGGCGTTCAGGTGCGCGAGCTCGGAGTCGGTGCGCCATGTCGAGAGGCGCGCTTCGGCCGCCTCGAGCGCGCGGACGACGCGCTCGGAGGTGCGCAGCCCCGACGCGCGGTCCGGCGCCCGCAGCGCCACGGTCAGCCCGGTGCCCATCAGGAACAGCCGCCGCTCGACCCGCGGCCAGTCCGCCGTCGCGCCGGCCTCGCGGTCCGCGTCTCCTGCCGGGGCGACGGCCGGCGTCGCGCTCTCCACGGCGCGGCCCGACGGGGGCGGCGTCGGGGCCGTCGCGGCGCAGCCGGCCAGCAGGACGGCGAGGGGCGTTCGGGGGAGTCGGAGGGGGCGGCGGGGCATCCGGAGGGGGGCGTCCGGTCGGGACGGCGGGGAATGCTATTGAGAGTCAGTCTCAATATCAACCCCTCTCGGGCCACTCTTCACGCGGATCCCGCGCGCCGCCGCTCAGTCCTCGTCCGCGCGCGACGCCTCGCCGATCAGCGCGATGCGCGGGAACACCGGGCCCTCCGGCGTCAGCACGGCTTCCAGGAGGCGGCGCGACAGGAGCCGCTGGCGGCGGCGGAGGAGGGGCGCGGCGATGCGGTCGTTCAGCTTGCGCAGGCCGCGTTCGAGCTGGTGCAGGAGCTCGGTGGCGAGCTCGTCCTCGCCCGCTTCCTCGAGCAGCACGACGCGCGTGCCGACGATGACGACGCGGTCCATCCACTCGGCGCCGTTGGTGTCGAGCAGCTCCATCGCGCGCGACGATCGCGCGAGCGCCTCGCTCAGCTCGCCCGCCGCGCGTCGCATGCGCGCGTCGATCGACAGCCCGACCGCCAGCAGGCGATTCAACCCCAGGTCGGAGGCGCGCGCGTTCGCGCGGGCCAGCATCGCGGACGCCTCGGGGTCGCCGTTCTCCGCCAGCACGATGCCCAGGAACAGCGAGGCGATCGCGGTGCTGCGCGGGTCCTCGATCTCCTTGGCGAGGCGCAGCGACTCGCGCAGGCGCTCCTCGCCGTCCACGGAGCGGTCGAGCTCCAGCAGCTGGCCGCCCAGGCGCGCGCCGGCCTCGGCCTCCAGGCGCCGCTCGCCCGCCGTGCGCGCCAGGCGCAGCGCGCGTTGCGCCGACGCGAGCGCGCGCCGCGGGCGGCCGAGGCAGCGGTAGATGCGCGCGCGCAACACGTGCGCCTGCGCGCGCGCCGCCTGCGCCGCGAAGTCCTCGACGCGCCGCAACAGACGCAAGGCGCGGTCGCTGCGCCGCATGCCGCTCTCGAGCTCGTCGCGCAGGAGGTCGACGACGCCCAGCGTGAGCTCCGCCATCGCCGTGTCGAGCGGCGTCTCCGCCAGGTCGCGCGCGCGCCGCGCCAGGCGCCGCGAGTCGTCGAGCTCGCCGACGTGCGCCTGGATCGCGGCCAGGCGCCGCATCACACGGCCCGCGAGCGCGCGGTCGCCGGCGCGCTCGAAGAGGTCGATGGCGTTGCGCAGCATGCCGCGCGCCGCGCCGTACTGGCCGACCGACAGCGCGTAGCGCGCGTGCAGGTGGTAGACGCGCGCCGCCGAGCGCGGGTCGCGCACCGGATCCAGGTCGAGGTCGGTCAGGCGGTCGAGGTACTCGCGCTGCTCCTCGCGACGCCCCAGCCGGTCGGCGGCGTCGGTGGCGGCCTCGAGCAGGCCGATCAGCTGGCGCTCGCGCTCCGCGCTGTGCGGCAGGTCGTCGAGCGCCTCGAGGCCCCACTTGGTCAGGCTCTGCACGCGCTGCGGCTGGCCGCGGTCGAGCGCGCGGTCCAGCAGCGGGCGCAACAGCTCGAGCAGCTCGGCGGACAGCCCGGCCGCGCGCAGGTGGTACGCGCGCTGGAAGGCGTCGTCGACCAGCAGCCGGCCGCCGCGGGACGGCGCCAGCGCGCGCGCGACGTCGGCGTGCAACGCGCGGCGGCGCGCCTCGGGGATCGCGCGCAACACGGCCTCGCGCTGCGCCGGCCGCGCGAAGCGGTAGCGGTCGCCCGCGGGCACCAGCCACCCCGCGGCCGACAGCCGCGCGAGCGACTCGTCGAGCTGCGCCGGGTCCTTGTGCGGCCACGCCGCGATCAGGAAGTCCGCGCGGATGCGGCCGCCGGCGACGGCCATGCGCGCCAGCCAGCGCCGGTCGGGCGGCGCGAGCTGACGGAACGACTCGGCGATCGCGGTGCCGAGCGATTCGGGCAGCGGCAAGCGGTCCGGCGCGATGGTCAGGACCAGGCCGGGCTCGGTGGGGTGCGGCCGCGCCTCGCCGCGCCGCAGCAGCGCGCGCAAGCTCTCGTTCAACAGGCCCGCGTTGCCGCGCGAGCGCTCCCACAGGACCTGGCCCAGGCGGAAGCGCGGCGTGGAGTGGTGGAAGAGCTCGACGACGAGTTGCTCGACGGCGTGGCGGTCCAGGGCGCCGAGCGCGACGCGCGTGACGCGCTGCTCGGCGAGCGCCTCGTCCAGGCGCGCGCGCGCGGCCGGGCGCCGCGGCGGCGTCGCGCTGCGCTCGCCCAGGATCAGCAGCGACGCGCTGTCCCGCAGCGCGCGCGACGCGCGCACCAGCACCTCCAGGCTGCCCTCGTCGGCCCACCCGAGGTCGTCGAGGAACAGCAGCAGCGGGCGCTCCCGCGCCAGCGCGCCGAGCCAGGCCGCGAGCGCGACGGGGACGGCGGCGGGCGCGCGCGCCTCGCCGGCGGGGTCGAGCGCCTCCAGCAGCGCGGAGGTCTCGGCCGGCGGCACGAGCGCGCGCAGCTCGGCCTCCTCGCGCGGGCCGGGCGCGGCGCCGGCGGGCAGCAGCATCGAGCGCCGCAGCCAACCGAGGATCGGCTGGCAGGGGCGGCTGTCCTCCTGCTCGTGCGCGCGGCCGTACAGCACGATCGGCGGGCGGTTCGTGCGGCGCGCGCGCTCGGCCAGCTCGGAGACCAGGCGGCTCTTGCCCGACCCGCTGGGCCCGACCAGGTGCAGCACCTCCGCGCGGTCCGTGGACGACACGCGGTCCCAGGTCGCTTCCATCAGCGCGAGCTCGTCGCGCCGGCCGACCAGCGGCAGGAAGTGTCCGCGCCCGCCGCCGAGCCGCGGCCGCGCGCGGTCGGCGATCTGCGCGCGCCACCACGCGCCGGCCTCGCGGTCGGCGAGGCGTCGCGCGACCTCGGCCATCGTCGGGCGCTCGTCCGGCGCCGGGTCGAGCATCTCCGCGATCAGGAGGTCGAGGAAGGGCGACAGCCCGGGGTGGTGCAGCGACGGCAACGCGAGCTCGCCGCGCCGGCGCCGCCGCGGCACGTCGTGGTCGACGTGACCGTTGTCGTCGCCGAAGGGGTGGCGGTTCACCGCCAGCTCGTACAGCACCTGGCCGAGGGCGTGCACTTCGCTCTGCGCGTCGCCGGGCGCGCCGCGGTCCTGCTCGGGCGAGAGGTAGGCGGGGCTGCCCTGGCGCAGGTGCCCGGTCGCCGGATCGTCGGGGCGCCGCGCGAAGCCGAGGTCGATCAGCACGACGCGACCGTCCTCGTCCATGCGCAGGTTCTCGGGTTTCAGGTCGCCGTGGATCCAGCCGGCGGCGTGCAGCGCGGCGAGCGCCTCGGCGACGCGCTGGGCGGCGCGGCGCAAGTGCGGCTCGGGCAGCGGGCCGCGCCGGTCGAGCACCGCGCGCAGGTCGGTGCCGGGGACGTGCTGCAGCGCGATCCAGGGGCGCCCGCCGGACTCGCCGTCGGCCAGCACGCGCACGAGCGCGTCGACCTGCACGGCGCGGCCGGCCTGCGCCTCGCGCGCGAAGGCGGCGCGCTGGGCGGGGTCGTTCACGAGCGACCAGTGCAGCTCCTTCAGCGCGCACTCCCGGCCCGGCGACAGCTCACCCACGGGCTCGGTCGCGCGGGCGAGGTGCACCTCGCCGGTCGCGCCCTCGCCGAGGGATCGCAGTCGTTCGAAGGGCGGGGGGGAGTCGTCCAAGGTCGTCGCAGAGGTCGTCGGAGGGGGAGGATGACAGGCGCGGGGCGGGAGCGCCACGGTGAAGCGCGCGCGGAACGCGCCTTCACCGCTCGGGCGCGCTTGGCCGCGCTCGGGGGCTGGGCTACGCTCTCCGGCCCGCGCGTCCCACCCGCACCTCCCGAGGAATCCCAGCACCCGAAGATGGCGTTCGAGATCTACAACTCGCTCGGCAAGACGAAGCAGACCTTCGAACCGCTCGAGCCCGGCAAGGTCCGCATGTACAACTGCGGCCCGACGGTCTACGGACGCGCGCACATCGGCAACCTGCGGTCGTTCCTGTTCGCGGACCTCCTGCGGCGCTGGCTGGAGCACCTCGGCTACGAGGTGCACCAGGTGATGAACATCACCGACGTCGGCCACCTCGTCGCGGACGAGGAGGAGGGCGAGGACAAGATCGAGGCCCAGGCGAAGCGCGAGGGCGTCGACCCCTACAAGATCGCGCGCGAGCACGAGGCGCAGTTCCACGCGGACCTCGAGGCGCTGGGCGTGCGCAAGGCCTGGCGCTACCCGCGCGCGACCGACCACGTCGGCGAGATGCTCGAGATGATCGACGGGCTGATCGAGAAGGGCTTCGCGTACCAGGTCGGCGGCAACGTCTACTTCGACGTGTCGCGCTTCGACCGCTACGGGCGGCTGTCCGGCAACCGCGTCGAGGACCTGGACGCCGGCGCGCGCATCGAGGTGAACGAGGAGAAGCGCAACCCCGCCGACTTCGCGCTGTGGAAGGAGGACGCGGCCCACCTGATGAAGTGGGAGAGCCGCTTCGGCCCCGACGGCTTCCCCGGCTGGCACATCGAGTGCTCGGCGATGGCGCGCA
Source organism: bacterium (assembly GCA_030426745.1). Classification (GTDB taxonomy): domain Bacteria; phylum Planctomycetota; class UBA1135; order UBA1135; genus JACKHV01. The sequence continues at coordinate 3,631 of JAUHYB010000079.1, read as the reverse complement.
AGCACCTCGGCGACCGCATCGACATCCACACCGGGGGCGAGGACAACATCTTCCCGCACCACGAGTGCGAGATCGCGCAGAGCGAGTGCTTCACCGGCGCGCCCTTCGCGAACTACTGGATGCACGCCAAGTTCCTGCAGGTGGACGGCGGCAAGATGTCCAAGAGCCTGGGCAACGTGTACACGGTCAGCGACGTGGTCGACCGCGGGTACGAGCCGCGCGTGCTGCGCTACTCGCTGCTGCGCGGGCACTACCGCCAGCCGCTGAACTTCACCTGGGCGGTGATGGACGACTCGAAGAAGGCGATCGAGAACCTCGACCGCATGTTCGAGACGTTGACGCGCACCGCCGAGGGGGACGAGGGCGCCGCGGCGGCGGACGCCGGCGCGGAGCTGGTCGCGGCCGCGCGCGCGGAGTTCGAGGCCGCGATGAACGACGACCTGAACGTGCCCCGCGCGCTGGCGGCCGTGTTCACGCTGCGCACGCAGGTGAACGAGGGCAAGCTGGGCGCGACGGCGGCGGCGGACGGCCTGGCGTTCCTGCGCGAGGTCGACGACGTCCTGGGCGTGATCCGCACCGAGAAGATCGCGGGCGACGACGACGCCGAGATCGACGCGCTGATCGCCGCGCGCAAGGCCGCGCGCGAGAGCAAGGACTGGGCCGAGAGCGACCGCATCCGCGACGAGCTGGACGCGCGGGGCATCCTGGTCGAGGACGGCGCGAGCGGGACGACCTGGCGGCGCCGGTAGGCGCCTCTCCGCCGTTGCAGGCGAAGGTACGGTGTCATTCGCGCGGTGTCAGTCGCTGCCGCGGACGTCCTCGTCCTTCTTCAGCGCGTCGGTGATCAACCGATCCATCCGCGCCGAGCGCTCCAGGCTCTCGTCGAAGACGAACGAGAGGTGCGGCACGGTCCGCGTCTGCAGGACGCGGGCGACCTGGCGTTGCACGTAGCCGGCCGCCGAGTCGAGCATCGCGCGGCACTTGTTGCGGTCCTTCTCGTCGCCGAGCGTCGAGTAGAAGATCTTGCCCGACGAGAGGTCGGGCGAGAGCTCCACGCGCGTGATCGTGACGAGCCCCGCGCGCGGGTCGTTCAGCTCGAACTGCAAGCAGTAGGCGGCGCGCTCCTTGATGCGCGCCTCCATGCGAGCGATCGTCCGCGGGTTCGCCATCGGTCTCCGGCGCGCCTCAGGCGTCCTCGAGCGTCCGCTTGATCTCCGTGATCTTGAAGCTCTCGATCACGTCGCCCTCGCGGATGTCGTTGTAGCCCTTCAGCAGGATGCCGCACTCGAAGCCCTCGCGGACCTCCTTGACCTCGTCCGACTCGCGACGGATCGAGGCGAGCGCGCCCGTCCACACGACGGTGTCGTCGCGCATCAGGCGCACGCGGTGGTCGCGGGCGACCGTGCCGTCCAGCATGAAGCAACCGGCGATCGAGCCGAACTTCGACGACTTGAACACGCGGCGGATCTCGGCGTGGCCGGCGACCTCTTCCTGGATCTCCGGGGCGAGGCGGCCCTCCATGACGTCGCGCAGGTCGTCGAGCACGCTGTACAACACGTTGTAGTTGCGGATCTCGATGCCCTCGCGCTCGGCGGCCTGGCGCGCCTTCGCGTTCACGCCGACGCGGAACGCGATGATCAGCGCGTCGGACGTCGACGCCAGCAGCACGTCGTTCTCGGTCACCGCGCCGACGCCGGCCTGGATGACCTTGACGCGGACCTCGGTGTGCGCGAGGTCGACGACGGACTGCTTCAGTACCTCCGCCGAACCCTGCACGTCCGTGCGGATGATCACGCCGACTTCCTCGACCTTGGGGCCGGTGACGGCCTCGAGGAAGTCCGCGGACTTCTGCTGGCTGGACTCGGCGAGCATCTGCGCGCGGGTCTTGCGCGAGCGCTCCTCGGCGACCTCCTTGGCCGACGCGAGGTTCTTGACGACGTGGAAGGCCTCGCCGATGCCCGGCAGCGCGGACAGGCCGGAGACCTCGACGGGCACCGACGGCCCGGCGGTCTCGACCACCTTGCCGCGGTCGTTCGTCAGCGAGCGCACCTTGCCGTAACCCTCGCCGGCGAGGATCACGTCGCCGCGCTTCAGCGTGCCGTCCTGGACGAGCACGTGCGCGACGATGCCCTTGCCCTGCTCGACCTCGGCCTCCAGCACGACGCCGGACGCGGGGCCCTCGGCGTGGCAGGTGAGCTCGAGGATCTCGGACTCGAGAAACACGCGCTCGAGCAGGTCCTGGATGCCCTCGCCCGTGATGCCGCTGACGGGCAACATCGCCGTCTCGCCGCCCCAGGCCTCGGGGATCAGGTTCAAGCCGGAGAGCTGTTCCTGCGCCTTCTGCGCGTTCGCCTCGGGGCGGTCGATCTTGGTCAGCGCGACCACGATCGGCACGCCGGCGGCGCGCGCGTGGTTCAGCGCTTCCTCGGTCTGCGGTTGCACGCCGGCGTCCGCGGCCACGACGAGCACGACGACGTCCACGGCCTTCGCGCCGCGGGCGCGCATGTTCGTGAACGCGGCGTGACCCGGCGTGTCGACGATCGTCAGGTCGTGACCCTTCTCCGTCGTCACCCGGTACGCGCCGATGTGCTGCGTGATGCCGCCGTCCTCGCCGTCGGCCACCTGCGACTCGCGGATCTTGTCGATCAGCGTGGTCTTGCCGTGGTCGACGTGGCCGAGGAACGCGACGGTGGGGGAGCGCGTCTCGAGGTGCTCTTCCTCGATCGCGGAGCGCTCGGCCTTCAGGTCCTCGATCAGCGCCTCCTCGGCCTCGACGATCTTGACGACCGACAGCTCGACCTCGAACTCCGAGGCGAGCAGGATCGACGTCTCCTCGTCGAGGGGCGAGTTGATGTTCACGCTGCCGAAGCCGAGCTGCGCCCACGCGGTCTTGAGCATCTCGTTGCCCTTGACCGAGAGCGTCTCCGCCAGCTTCTTGACGGTGATCGGCTCCTCGATCTTGACCTCGGTGCCGGCGTAGGGCGACCCGCTCGACGCCTCGTGGCGTCCGCGCGAACGTCCGCCGCCGCCGCCGCGACGTCCGCCGGTCTGCCCGCCGCGGTTGCGGCGCAGGAAGCGGCCGGCTTCGCGGTCGCGCAGCTGCGACGCGCTCATCGTGTCGCGCGGTCCGCGGTCGCCGCGCATCATCGCGCGGCGCGGGTCGCGGCCCATCGTGGGCTGCACGTCGGGCATCACGTCGTCGCGCGAGCGCAGTCGACGCGACTGGCTCTTCTTCGGCGTGTCGCTCTGGATCTTGGAGAGGTCGATGAAGCCGACGACCTTGCCCTGGCGCTTCGGCTTGGCCGGGCCGTCGTCGTCACCCTCGTCGTCCTTGGCGGAATCGGTCGCCTTCGCGGCGGTCTCGGCGGGCGCGGTCGCCTCGGCGGCCGGGGCCTCCTCGGTCGACGCGGCCGTCTCGGCCGGCGCTTCCGCGGGCTCGGCGACCTCCGAGGCCTCGGCGGGAGCGGGCGCCTCGGCAGCCGGGGCCTCCTCGACGGGGGCGGCGGCCTCGGCCTTCGGCTCCGCGGCGGGTTCCGCCGTCGGGGCGGCGGCCTCCGCGACGGCCTCGGCGGGCGCGGGCGTCGCGACCTCGTCCTCCGGGCCGGCCTCGGCCGCGGCCGGCGCGGGGGCG
>JAUHYB010000492.1 GCA_030426745.1 bacterium | reverse complement strand
GACGACCCGGGCCGGAGGTGCCGGCCCGGGTCGTCGCGTTGTCGCCGGTGAAAGAACGACCCCGGCTCCGTAATTCCCCTCAGCGCGCGAGCGCGTCCGCCGACCAGTCCAGCGTGCGTCCGGCGGCGAGCAGCTCGTGCCCCAGCCCCGCGATCATCACCGCGTTGTCGGTGCAGTAGGCGGGCGACGGGAAGTGCACGCGCACGCCGTCCTCCGCGGCGCGCTCGGTCAGTACCTGGCGCAACCGCCGGTTGCACGCGACGCCGCCGCCGACGACGACGCGCGGCAGGCCCAGCTCGCGCGCGGCGCGCAACGTCTGCTTGGTCAGCGTGTCGACGACCGCTTCCTCGAAGCTGGCCGCGACGTCGGCGCGGTCCTCGACGTCCTCGGGCGCGGGCGTCGGCGCCAGCGCGTCGCCGCCGCGCAGGTGGTACAGCACGGCGGTCTTCAGGCCGCTGAACGAGAAGCCGATCGAGCCGTCCTTCGCGCGGTAGCGCGGGAAGCGGATCGCCTCGCGGTCGCCCTCCGCGGCCAGGGCGCTGACCGACGGCCCGCCGGGGTAGGACAGGCCCAGCAGCCACGCGACCTTGTCGAAGGCCTCGCCGGCGGCGTCGTCCAGCGTCGTCGCGATCGGTGTGATCGAGAGCGGCGAGTCCGCGCGGTACAGCGTCGTGTGTCCGCCGGACACGACGAGCGCGACGCACGGGTAGGGGTCCTCGTCGGACTCCATCGTCGCCGAGTAGACGTGCGCTTCGATGTGGTGCACGCCCACCAGCGGCAGGCCGCGCGTGAACGCGATCGCCTTCGCGGTCGACAGGCCGACCAGCAGCGAGCCGATCAGGCCGGGCCGCTGCGTCACCGCGATGCCGTCCAGATCGTCGAAGTCGAGGTCCGCGTCGCGCAGCGCGGCGTCGACGACGGGCAGGATCTTCTCGAGGTGCGAGCGCCCCGCGATCTCCGGCACGACGCCGCCGTACACCGCGTGTTCGTCGATCTGGCTGTGCACGACCGACGACAGCACGTCACGCCCGTCGCGCACGACCGCGGCGGCCGTCTCGTCGCAGGACGACTCGATCCCCAGCAAGGTCGCCATCAGTCCTGCCCGTCGCTCGCGACCTGGAGCTCGCCGGTGAGGAGTTGCACGGCCGCGTCGAGCTGCGCGTCCACCGGGTGCGGGTCGATCAGCGGTTCGCCGAGCTCGCGCTCCCAGTCGCGCAGCGCGCGCACGCTGTCCAGCGGGGTGCTGAAGTGCCAGGTGTGCGCCATGATCGCCGCGCGCTCGGCGTCGTTGATCGGGACCTCCAGGTCCGGCGCGATGCCGTAGTCGCGGCCGCTCTTCGGGTCGCGCTGCAGGTTGCGGTGCGCGGGCGTATAGAAGTAGCTGGTGGTGACCTTCGCGATCGTCTTGCGGTCGTCGTAGTGGCGGATCGTCTGCACGACGCCCTTGCCGTGCGTGGGCGCGCCGACCAGCACCGCGGCGCGGTGGTCCTGCAGCGCGCCGGCCAGCACCTCGCTGGCGCTCGCGGACCCCTCGTCGACGAGCACGACGAGCGGGAAGCCCTGGTACCAGGCCTCCGCGCGCTCGGCGTAGTAGGGCACCGGCGTGCCGCGCCCCTCGGTCGAGACGATCAGGCCGTCGGGTACGAAGCGGCGCGCGATCTCGATGGCCGCCTTCAACACGCCGCCGGGGTTGCCGCGCAGGTCGATGACGAGCGAGCGCATGCCCTGTTCGCGCAGGTGCGTGAAGGCGGCATCGAACTCGTCGGGCGTCTCGTGGCTGAAGCCGAGGATCGCGAGGTAGCCGACGCCCTGCGTCTCGTCGAGGATCCGCGCGTGGCGGACGTTCGGGTCGACGACCGAGCCGCGCCGGATCTCGACCGCGCGGTGTTCGCCGTCCAGGCCGACCACCTGCAGCGTGACGAGCGAGCCGAGCTCGCCCTGCAGCGCGTCCTGCACCTGCGCGCGGTCCCAGCCCTCGATCGCGGCGTCGTCGATCGACAGGATGCGGTCGCCGACGCGCAGGCCGGCGGCCTCGGCGGGGGAACCGGGCAGCGGGAACAGGATGCGCCCCTTCGACAGGTCGCCCTTGAAGACCGCGCCGATGCCCACGAAGCTGCCGCGCGTCTCGCGCTCGACCTCCTGCGACTCGACCTGGTCGTAGTAGCGCGAGTAGGGGTCGAGCTCGCCGACCATGCCCTTGAGCGCGCTCATCAGCAGCTCGTCGGGGTCGACGTCGCGCACGAAGCTCGAGGAGACGAAGTCGCGCACCTGCCGGTAGTGCGCGAGGTCGGGGTCCTCGTTCGCGTCCAGGAAGGACTGCGCTCCGACCATCAGCGCGGCGCCGGCGGCGAAGCCGACGACGAAGGTCGTGACGCCTTGGCCGCGGCGACGGATTCGGGGGCGGGACGGCATGGCAGGCATCCTAACCCGCGACGGCGGCGGTTGGAGGGGGCGGGGAAAGTACGGAGCCGGGCTCGTTTTTTCACCGGCAGCGACGCGCGGCGCGACCCGAAG
>JAUHYB010000078.1 GCA_030426745.1 bacterium | reverse complement strand
GCAGGTGGTTCGAGACCCGGCTCTGCGAGGTCCCGAGGGCCTTCGCGAGCTCTCCGACGGACAGCTCCTGACGCGCGAGGAGCCCGAGGATCCGCAGGCGGGTCGGGTCCCCGAGCACCTTCAGGAGCGCGGTGGGGAGGAGGGAGTCGGCGGCGACCTTCAACACGACATCATGATCGGCTGAAATGTGCGCGATGTCCACCCCCGGGGCCCGAAAGTCCCGTTCCCGGCCCGATTTCCTAGGCCTGCAGCCGCAGGGTCAGCTCCAGGCCGCCCTCGGGCCAGCCGGCGGGGGCGCGGTCGTCCGCCGCGCGCCAGGTGGCCGCGGCGACGCCGGCCGGGAGGGGACCGGCGTCGGGGCGGCCGGGGTCCGGCTCGGCGATGTCCCCGGCTTCCTCGAGCGCGTCGGGGCCGCTCTCCGGCAGCGCGTGGAACACGAGGTCCCAGCCGCCGCCCTCCTCGACGTCCACCTCGTCGACCGCGGTCTCGAAGCCGTCGTCCAGTCCCCGCTCCGCCAGCCAGGCGTCGAGCCCCGCCGGCCACGCCTCGTCGCGCGCGTCGATCCAGCGGCGACAGCTCGCGCAGCCGCACGCCTCCGCGCCGCCGCGCGCGAACGCCGCGCGCGCGGCCCGGGTGCGCGCGACGTCGACGCGCGGCGCGCTCCCTCCGTCACGCGACGACGCGGCGCCCGCCGCGGGGGTGTCGCGATCGGGCGCCGGTCGGTCCTCGGGCGTCATGTCCATCTAGCCGGCGCGCGGCCGGCGGCGCGTCAGTCGACGGAGATCGGCTCGATCGAGAGGATCTCGACCTCGATGTCGCCGCCGGGCAGGCTGACCGTCGTCTTGTCGCCGGTGTGCAGGCCCATCATGCCCTGCGCGAGCGGCGCGCGGTAGCTGACGATCGGCGGCTCGTCCTGCGTGTCCCACGGGCCGAGGAACGCGATCGTGCGCTCCTTGCCGGCGGTGTGGTCGCGGTAGGAGATGCGCGTGCCGGGGCACACGGTGTCCTCGGGCAGGATCGCGTTCTCGAGCAGCGTCGCGTGACGCAGCTCTTCCTTCATCGTCGCGGCGCGGTCGGAGAGGTTGCGCTTCTCCTCGATCGCGGCTTCCCACTCGGCGTTCTCCGAGAGGTCGCCCTGCGCGGCCGCGCGACCGATCGCTTCCTCGTTCTCCGGCATCTTGACGTTGACGAGCTCGTTGAGCTCCGCGCGGCGTTTCTCGAGGCCGGTCCGCGTCGTCCAGATCTCGTCGCCGACCCAGAAGCCCTGCGGCTTCTTGCGCGCGTCGCCCGACGGCTCCGCGTGGAAGGCGATCGCGGTCACGAGGTTGTCGACGGACTCCTCGACGCCGCGCTGCGTGATCAGCTGCATGCTGCGCATCGTCTCGGCGTCGGCGTCGCCCAGCAGCGTGTTCAGCACCGACTGACGGCCGCCGGCGAGCAGCTCGACCAGGCGCGTGTGGGCGCGGTTCAGCTGCGCGTCCTCGCGGCGCGACTCCCACAGGTTCGCGGCGAGCGTGAGCAGCGCCTGCGCGCGCGTCGGCGCGGGCGGGAAGTCGCCCTCCAGCTTGCCGGTCTCCGCCAGGCGGGCCAGCGCGATGAACGCGTAGGGCGCGCGCAGCGGGCGGCTGACCAGCGTCGCGTAGGCGGCGGCCAGGTCGGCGCCGCGCTTCGCGGTGCGCAGCTTCTCGAGCAGCGAGCGCAGCATGCCGGGCGGCGCGAACGCGAGGTTCTCGATCGCCTCGTCCTGCCAGTCGTCGCCGTAGGTCTCCTGCAGGAGCTCGATGCAGGTCTCCTGCTCCTTGCTGGACGACATCGCCTGGAACAGCTTCCACAGCTCCGGCGCCTCGGTGACGTCCTCGGGCTTCGGCGCGTCCTTCGCGGCGACGAGCCACTCGGTCAGCGCGGCGGGCGTCTCGCCGCGCACCTCGCGCAGCAGCATCCACGCGCCGAGGCGCTGCGGGATCGGGTGCGTCTCGTCCGCGGCTTCCTCGTCGAGGCGCGCCGTGGCGATCTCGATCAGCTCGGGAGAGGTGCTCTTGTCGCCGATCAGGTCCTTCGTGCGCGAGGTGACCTCTTCCAGCGTCCCGAGCACGCGCAGCTGGCGCTCCAGCTGCTCGACCGGGTCCGCGGCGGTCAGCAGGAGGCGCACTTCCATGCGCTGGCCGCTGCCGGAGATGCGGAACCACTCGCTGTTCTCGGCGAGCTTCTTCGTCTTGCGCCACCAGGCGCTCCAGGCGGAGCCCTCGATGGCGACCTGCGCCAGCGCGTTCTTGATCGAGGCGAGCGTCGCGCGGCCGTAGTAGCGCGCGACGACGGCCTTCAGGATCTCGAGGTGTTCCTTCTTCAGGCGCTTCTTCAGGCCCTCGGGGTCGCGGAAGTGCTGCGCGCGCAGGTCCTCTTCCGCCAGCGGCTCGAAGATGTCGACGGCGCCGGACATCGGGAAGTGGTCGGTGCGGCCGCTCTCGAAGCGCACGAGGATTTCCGAGTCGGCTTCGCGCAGCTCGATGATCTCACCGGTGCCCCAGCCGCCGGCGTGGTAGATCAGCGTGCCTTCGCGGAAGTCGCGCAGCTTGTTGAACGCCTTCCACGGGCGGCGCAGGTCGTTGCCCTGCGACAGGCCGGTGATCTCGACGTGCTTCGACCACCAGGGCTCCTCGCCCCACGCCTTCTCGGCGTTCTCCATCAGCGCGGGCGCGATCTCGCTGGCCGGCGCGCCCGCGGTGAGCGCGGCGCCGAGCAGGCGCGCGGCGTCGGCGTTGCGCTCCGACGCCTCGAGCATCTCGACGTGTTGCCGGACGAGCGGCACGCAGCGCGAGATCCGCTTCTTGTCGCCGGCGAGCCGGATCGCCGTCAGGAGGTCGTCGATCGGCCCGTCCTGGGCCATCTGCTCGGTCCAGGCTTCGTCGAAGTCCTGCCACTTGTCCTGGGCGACGAGGATCGGGAGGCTCATGTGTCGTGAGGGGTGCGCGGTCTGGTGCGGAGGGCCGAGCGTCGGCGGGCGCCGAAAATCAGCAGGTACAGGTCCGCCCTCAGCCGAGGTCTCGGCGTGAGGGCGTGGACCCAGCATGATGCCAAAGCGTTGGCGGGCGGGTCCAGGGGCGGGCCGACGGGAATCCGCGCGACGGCGGGAGGACCGCCGGCTAGTCGACGGCCAGGAGGAGGCCCTTCAGGTAGCGCGAGCGCGCGAAGTCGGGCCGCTGGGGGTGGTCGGGGGAGGCCTCGAGGACGCGCAGGAGGCGCACGCCGCGCTCCGCCCGCCGCGCCGCGCGGAAGACGGTGCCGACGAAGGTCGACAGGTCCACGGCGCCCGAGCAGGAGAAGGTCGCGAAGAGGCCGCCGGGCCGCACGGCGCCCAGCGCCAGCGCGTTCATGTCGCCGTACATGTTGAGCCCCTGCTCCAGCCGGTGCTTGTCCTTCACGATCTTGTGCGGGTCCAGCACGACGGTCCGCGCGCGCGGCCGCTCGCGCCGCAGGACGTCGAACACGTCGCCGTGCACCCAGCGCACGTCGAGCGCGTTGTGTTCGCCCGAGCGCTCGGCGCGCTCCAGGACCTTCTCGTCCAGGTCGACGGCGGTGACCTTCTTCGCGCCCTGCGCCTTCGCGTGCAGGGCGAAGCCGCCCGCGTTGCAGCACAGGTCGAGCACGTCGCCGCCGCGCGCGAGCGACGCCACGATCTGGCGGTTGTCGCGCTGGTCGCAGAAGAAGCCGGTCTTGTGCCCGATCCCCGGCGCGACGACGAAGCCCACGCCGTGCTCGCGCACGATCCGCTCCTCGGCGTACTCGGGCTCGGGGGGCGTGAAGCCCTCCGACTTGGCCGCGTTCGGCGGCACGCGGTGGTAGACGGTGGACTCGGGGTACAGCTCCTTCAGCGCCCACGTCACGTCGGCGCGCCACTCGTAGAAGCCCAGCGAGTGGTACTCGCAGACGATCGCGTCGGCGAAGCGGTCGATGACCAGCCCCGGCATGTCGTCGCCCTCGGCGTGCACCATGCGGTAGGCCTCGGTGACCTCCGGCAGGCGCAGGAGCTTCTTGCGCACGCGGTCGGCGCCGGCGATGCGGCGCAGCAGGAACTGGCGCGGGTCGTCCAGGTCGCTGCGCTTGCCGCGCGACAGGATGCGGACGCGGATGTCCGACCAGGGGTTGTAGAGGCCGTGCCCGAAGAAGCGGCCGCTGGCGTCGCGCAGCTCGACCATGGCGCCGGGCTCGATGTCGATCCGGGGCTCGCGCAGGAGGCGCGCGTAGACCCACGGGCCTTGCGGGAGGGTGTCGCCGGAGAGTTCGACGGCCGGGTACTCGGAGACCATGGCGGGGAGTGTACTGCCGCGCGGGGGCGAAGTCGTCGCCGACCTGTCGCCTGGCGGGCGCGCGGCGTTAGGATCGCCCGGACCCCCTCTCCGAACGGCACCGCCCGAACGGCACCGCCCGAGAATCACCGCCCGAACGGCGCCGTCCGCGAACGCGGCGGCGTCCACGCCCGAGGGCCGAACGAATCCCATGCTGGAACTCCTGCTGCTGCAAGTCGTCGCGCTCGAAGGCGCCACCGTCCACACGATGGAGGACGGCGCCGTCCCCGCCCCGGCCGTCGTCCTGATCGAGGACGGCGAGATCACCGCCGTCGGCCCCGACGTCGTCGTGCCCGAGGGCGCGACGCGCGTCGACCTCTCCGGCCGCCACCTGGTGCCCGGGTTGATCGACGGCATGGCGAACCACGACGCGCAGCACGATCCGCTGCACACCGCGTCGGGCGTGCTGCTCGTGCGCGACGCGGGCAACGACCTGGACCTCGTCACCACGGCGCGCGCCGCGACGGAGCAGCAGGCCGCGGTCGGTCCGGACCTGTTCGTGTGCGGGCTCGTCTTCGACGGCCAGCCGCCGGCGACCACGAACTCGGTCATCGTGCGCACCGCGGAAGAGGCGGCGGCCAAGCTGGAGTCGCTGCTCGAGTGGGACCTCGACTACGTCGGCACGCACCAGGGCATCCCGCTCGAGGCGTGGCGGGCCGTGATCACGGGCGCGCACGCGGCGGGCCTCGAGGCGTGGGGGCCCGCGCCGCGCGGCGCCACGCTCGCGGACGTCGCGGCGTCGGGCCTGGACGGCCTGTTCTTCCTCGACGCCTTCGCGCCGGCGGACGGCGGCACGACGCTGACGGACGAGGAGATCGCGGCGTACGTCGAGGCGGTGTCGAACGCGGGGCTGGAGCTGACGCCCATGTTGCGCGCGTACACCCGCTACCTGGGCGAGGGCGACGAGTCCGCGCTCGGCCTGCTGTCGCCGACCTACGAGATGCAGTGGCGGTCCGAGCTGGCGTCGCGGGAGCGCTACGCCCAGGACGAGGCGTGGCGCGCGGACACGCGGGCGCGGATCGACAGCCAGCGCCGCCTGGTGGCCGCGCTGCACGCGGCGGGCGTCCCGCTCGTCCCCGGCAGCGGCGCGCCGCACCCGTGGCTGGTGCCCGGCGCCGGGCTGCACGACGAGCTCGCCGAGTGGAAGGCCGCGGGCATCGCCGACGCCGACCTGCTGCGCGCCGCGACGATCGACGCCGCGCGCGCGCTGGGCGTCGCCGAGCGCTACGGACGGATCGCGGTCGGAGCGCGCGCCAACCTGGTCGCGGTCGACGGCGACCCGACCGAGGACGTCGGTCGGCTGCGCTATCCGTCGGGCGTCTGCCTGCGGGGGCGCTGGCACGAGGGTACGCAGCTCGCCGAGTGGCTGCAGAGCGTGCGCGAGTACCAGCTGGACGCGCGCGACGCGCTGGACCAGCCGATCGTGATCGACCGCCCCGACCTGCCGGAGGGCGCGGCGCCGCTGCTGGCGGGCACCGCCGAGACGCGCGTGTTCGGGCTGCGCACCGCGGTCGAGCGGTACATCGTCGCGCGCGTCGAGGACGACTACGTCTACGCGATGCGCCGCCGCGCGCCGCGCGGCCTGGGCATGCCCGACGCGGAGACGCACCTCACGCAGACGATCAGCGGCGACCAGCTCTCGCGCTTCGAGCTCACCGTGACGAGCGGCGGCACGATCTACCGCGTCGAGGGCGTGCGCATCGGCGGCCAGTTCCGCCTCGAGCGCCGCGTCGACGGCGCGCAGGTCGACACGACCTCGACGACGCGGCGGCCGATGTTCGTCGACGTCGGCAGCGTGCTGCCCTCGATGATCCTGGCCAAGCACCGCGGCGCGGGACCGGTCAGCGTCCTCTACTTCGAGGGCATGGACCCGGCCGTCGCCGAGTGGAACGCGCAGCTGCGCGAGAACGGCCTGTTCGTCGTCGGCACGCCGACGGGCGGGATGGTCGCGGGCGTCGCGAAGGACGGCAGCCTGCAGAAGGCGCAGCGCCAGCGCGGGAACGACGTCGAGCGCGTCGAGACGGTCGAGCGCAAGACCTATGGCGGCCCCGGCCTGTCGCTGCCCGACGAGCGCGTGTTCCGGGCGGAGGGCGAGGCGGCCGAGGCGTCGGCGCCGGCCGATCCCGCGTCGGAGGGCCCCGACCCCGCGCCGAAGGGTCCCCGCGTCCGCTGATCCACGATGTCCGCCGCTGACCCGCGCAACCTGCCGCCCGGCTCGCGCCCGCGCCGCCCCGCGTCGCCGGGCGAGTTCGCGCCGCTGCGCATCGGCCCGCTCGTGGTCGACCCGCCCGTCGTGCTCGCGCCGATGGCGGGCGTCACGAACTACCCGTTCCGCGCGCTGTGCCGCGAGTTCGGCGCGGGCCTGTACGTGTCGGAGATGATCACGGCGCGCGGGTACCTCCTGGGCAACAAGATGACGCGCATGCTGGCCGCCGGGCACCCGGACGAGCGGCCGCGGTCCGTCCAGGTCTACGGCAGCGACCCCGTCGACGTCGGCGAGATGGTGAAGCAGCTCGTAGCGGACGGCGTCGACCACGTCGACATGAACTTCGGTTGCCCCGTCCCGAAGGTCACGCGCAACGGCGGCGGCAGCGCGATCCCGGTCAAGCCGCGCCTCTTGTCGCGCCTCGTGCGCGCCGCGGTCAAGAACGCCGGCGACGTGCCGGTCACGATCAAGGTGCGCAAGGGGATCGACGACCGGTTGATCACCTTCCCGGACGCGGGCCGCGTCGCCGAGTCGGAGGGCGCGTCCGCGATCGGCCTGCACGGCCGCACCGCCGCCGAGCTGTACAGCGGCCACGCCGACTGGTCCTCGATCACGGAGCTGAAGCAGGCCGTGTCGATCCCGGTGCTGGGCAACGGCGACATCTGGGAGGCGTGGGACGCGCTGGCGATGATGCGCGAGACCGGCTGCGACGGCGTGATCGTCGGGCGCGGGTGCCTCGGGCGGCCGTGGTTGTTCCGCGAGCTGGCCCAGGTCTTCCGCGGCGAGGAACCCGACCCGCCGCCGGGGATGGGGGAGATCGTCGCGATCATGGACCGCCACGCGGACCTCCTGATCGAGGCCTTCGGCGAGGACCACGGCATGCGCCAGATGCGCAAGTGGTGCCACTGGTACACGAAGGGCTTCCCCGGCTCGGCGCGGCTGCGCGGCGACCTCGCGCGCGTCGAGACGAAGGCGCGCATGCTGGAGCTCCTGGGCGAGATCGACCCGGCGACGCCCTTCCCGCCGAACGCCGTGCGCGCGAACCGCGCCAAGCGCGGCGGCACGCAGCGCGTGAAGCTGCCCGAGGGCTACCTGGACGACCTCGACGACGACACGCCGCCGAAGAGCCCGCGCTCGCCGGAGGAGATCGCCGCGTGGGAGAAGGCGCTCTCCGGCGGATGAGCGCGGACGGGCGGAAGGGCGGCGGCCGCGACGCGGACGTCGTCGTCGTCGGCGCGGGCGCTGCCGGGCTGTGGGCGGCGGCGGCGTGCGCGCGCGCCGGGCGCGACGTGCTGCTGCTGGAGAAGACGCCGCGCGCGGGGACCAAGGTGCTCGCGTCGGGCGGCACGCGGTGCAACCTGACGACGACGCTGGGGCCCGACGAGGCCGCGCGCCTGTTCGGCACGAAGGGCGAGCGCTTCCTGCGCGGCGCGTTCCGCGGCCTGCCGCCGGTCGCGGTGCGCGGGCACTTCGAGGCGCTCGGCGTGGCGACGGTCGACGCGCCGCTCGACAAGGTCTTCCCCGCCTCGCAGCGCGCGGTCGACGTGCGCGACGCGTTGCTGCGCGACGCGCGCGAGGCCGGCGCGCGCGTCCGCTACGACGCGCCCGTCGCGGACGTGCGGCGCGAGGGCGACGCGTGGTGCGTCGAGCTGGCGGGCGACGCGAACCGGGTCGACGGCGGCGGCGAGGTCGTCCGCGCGCCGCGCGCGCTCCTGTGCCCCGGGGGCATGAGTTACCCGCGCACCGGCACGACGGGCGACGGGTACGCGTGGCTCGAGCGCCTGGGCTGCGAGTTGATCGATCCCGTCCCCGCGCTGGCGCCGCTGTCGTCGGACGCGCCGTGGGTGCACGACCTGTCGGGGATCGCCGTGCAGGACGCGGTCTGCACGCTGTTCGACGCGTCCGGCGCGAAGCTCGGCGCGCGCGAGCGTCCGGTGCTGTTCACGCACCGCGGCCTCTCGGGCCCGGGCGCGATGGACCTGTCGGTGCACGTCGCGCGCGCGCACGCGGCGGCGGTGAAGCGGGGCGCGGTCCCGCCCGCGATGCGGCTCTCGATCGACCTGGTGCCGACCGTGGACCGCGAAGCGCTGCGCGCGCGGTTGATCGAGGCGGGGCGCGTGCCCGGTCGGCCGCGGCTGGCGCGCGCGCTGGGCGGCGAGCTGCCGCGGCGCCTCATCGACGCGGCGTGCGCGCAGGCGGGCGTCCCGTCGAACCCGCCCGCGGCGGACATCGGCAAGGCGGACCGCCACGCGCTGGTCGAGGCGCTGAAGGGCCTCGACGTGCCGATCGACGGCACGCTGGGCTTCGACTTCGCCGAGGTCACCGCCGGCGGCCTCGCGCTGCACGAGGTCTCGCCGGCGACGATGGAGCTGCGCGCGCACGCGGGCCTCCACGTGTTCGGCGAGCTGCTCGACCTGGACGGTCCGATCGGCGGCCTGAACTTCCAGAGCGCCTTCGCGACCGCCGAGCTCGCGGCGCGCGCGGCGGCGCGTTGAGGCGAGGCGGAGCGTCGGGGCGGCGAGGCCCGCGCGGCGCGCGCTAGAACAGCGTGCCCGTCCGGAACCCGACGCCCAGCCCGACGAGCACGACGGCGATGATCGTCACGACGATCACGTGCCACGCCATGAAGCGCAGCCACGCCATGCCTTCGAAGCGGCCGCGCCGGATGTGCGCGTCGCCGGCGAGCGCGATCGTCACCAGCAGCAGCGCGACCTTCGCGATCACGAAGTGGTCGATCGGGTCGCTCCCGTCGAACATCTCCACGAAGCTGCCGGCGTAGCGGCGCGCGAGCTCGGCGCCGGTCAGCACCTGGATCAGCAGCGCCGGCATGGCGATGCGCTCGATCAGGCTCTCCGCCTCGCGCAGGACGTCGGCGCTGCGCTCCGCGAACGCCTTCGGCAGCACGCCGATCGCCAGGTACAGGTGGCCGCCGGCCCAGACGCACGCGCCCAGCACGTGCAGGAAGACGAGGGTGAACAGCATCGCGTCGGCCTAGCGGCCCTCCTCCGGTCGATCGAGGTAGCCGCCCTCGCGCAGGAGGCGCACGGCCAGCGCGCGGCACCGCGCCGCGTCCGCCGCGAGCGTCGCGCGGCGCACTTCGCCCTGCTTGCGCAGCGCCGCGTCGTCGCGGCACTCGTTCGCCAGGCGCTCCAGGTACGTCTGCCAGTCGTCCGCCGCGGGCAGGTCCGCGGCGAGCTTCGACGGCGTGGACTCGTGGCGGTCCCACAGCGCGTGCAGGCGGTCGCGGCTCTCGTCGTAGCCGTCGCGCAGCACCGGTTCGCCGGTCAGGTACGTCCGCGCGAGCGCGCAGCGCAGGCCGCGGTGACGATAGGCCGGCAAGAAGAGCGCGCCGATCTCGTCGTACAGCTGCTTCTGCTTCCGCTCCGGCACCGGCGCGCGGTACGTCTTCCAGTCGTCCTTCAGGTCGTGCAGGACGCCGAGGCACTCGACGTCCGGCATCTCCATCTCGCGCCCGGAGCACCACACGTCGTACAGCGTGACGCCGGGCACGACCTTGCCGACGCGGTCGGAGTAGGCGTGCGCGAAGGCGGTCAACGTCGCGCGTTGCGAGCCGTCGTCGAGCGCGCGCTCGACCAGCGCCTCCGCCAGGTCGAGCCGCGGCGGGAAGCCGGCGATGGCGTTCTCGAACACCCGCGTCGGGTCGTCCGCGTCGGGCGCGCGGCGCAGCTCGCCGGACGGGTAGTCGTAGCGCCACGCGCTGCGCAGGCGCCGCTCGGGGATCGCGGCGAACCACTTCGCGCGCGCGCGGTCCGCGGCGGGGCCGGGCGACATCGGGCGGCGCGCGATCGGTTGCGCCGGCGCGTGGACCCGCGGGTCGTAGGTCGGCGCGGGCGACTCCTCGGGCCAGGTGCCGGGGTCGCGCGGCTCGGACTCGATCACGTAGGCGACCAGCCGCGCCTGGAAGGTGCCGAGCCACTCGGCCTCGGCGCGGAACCACTCGACCCAGTCGGCGCGCTGGTCGGCGTCCATGCGGTCCCAGGCGGCGCGCAACGCGGCGTCGTCCGGATCCTCCGGAGCGGCGGCGGCGATCCGCGTCGACGCGGGCGACGCGCTCGGCGCCGCGGGTCCGACCAGGACGGCCGCGAGGAGGACGGCGAGGAGCGCGCGAGGCGCGGCGTTGGCGAGCGCGGGGGACATCGCGCCCAGGGTAGTCGCCGCGGCGGGCCGCCGGAAGCGGCGGGACCGGTCGTGCCTCGCCGGGGAAGAAGCGAGGGGCGACCCGTTTCGGGCCGCCCCCCAGGTGGCAAGGCCCGGTCGACGGGGGAAGGTGTCCGTCTTCCGGGAGTGGTTCGGCCGGCCGGCTGGCTTGACGACGCCCGATTCCGCGCAGGGGCTCCGGACGCGAGGTCCTCTTCCGGTGAAGTGCTCACCAAGGTCACCGCAACCCTTCGGAGCGATCCGGAGTGTCGAGGCTCGCCGGTGCGCCCTTTCGGTCGTCGTCGAGGTCGAACCAAGGAACGGTACCCCCTGAGGAGGGGGCGGGTCGGCGAGGTGGAAGAAATCGCACGGTCGGGCGATCGAGGGGCGGGATCCGGCCGCGGGGGGGCCGTGGAGGCCGGTCGAGCGCGGTCGGGGCGGTCGAGCGCGGTCCGGGGCCGCGAGGCGCCGCCGGCCCGGATCAGCCCTGCGACCCGCCGCCCTTGCGACGGCGGCGCGGGCGGCGCCGACGGCGGCGGCCCTTCTTGCGCTCCGCGTCGAGCTCCTCGTCGTCCATGCTGTCCGCCAGGCGCTTGCGCTCGACCCAGCCCTCGTAGATGTCCCAGCCCTGCCCGCGGGCCGACGCGCGCAGCTTGAACAGCTCGAGGGCGTCGTCGAAGTCCTCGGACAGGCAGAACAGGCGCGGGCGGAAGTTCTTCGAGGAGGGGCGCACGAAGGTGCGCTGCTGGACGATCACGCGGCGCGAGCGGCCGGAGTCGCGGCGCGACAGGCGCGCGCGTTCGGCCAGCGGCGCGAGCAGGTCGGCGGCGACGTACCCGCGGTCCTTCGGCGCGCCGGGCAGCGTGCGCGTCTCGGGGTCGGCCTGCAGCTCGACCAGGTCGTGGTAGAGCAGCGCGACGCACACGGCGGTCGACGGCTGGTAGCCGCGGTGCACCTCGGTGTCGAGCGCCTCGAGCAAGCGGTAGAAGCGCGCGGTGCGGTCCTCGTCGCCCTCGGCCAGGTACTCCTCGACGTCGGGCAGGATCACGTCGAGCGCGCCGCACGAGCGCATCTTGCGGAACGCGCCGAGCGCGGTGCCCGAGCGCATCAGGCGCAGGATCTCCTCGAACACGCGGGGCGGCGCGGCCCGCGACAGTTCCGGCGTGAGGCCGCACATGGCCTCCCAGGTCATGTCCTCGATCTGGAAGCCGAGGCGCGTCGCGAACTTCACCGCGCGCAGGATGCGCACCGGGTCCTCCGCGAAGCGCGTGAACGGATCACCGATCGTGCGCAGCGTTCCGGTCTCCAGGTCGTCGAGCCCGCCGACGTAGTCGTGCACCTCGCCGGTCTGCGGATCGAGGAACAGGCCGTTGACCGTGAAGTCGCGGCGGTGCGCGTCGGTCTCGGCCGTGCCGTACTCGTTGTCCTCGGTGATCAGCAGGTCGTCGTCGTCGCCGTCCGAGTTCGGCTCGGCGCGGAAGGTGGCGGTCTCCACGATCGAGTCGCGGCCGTAGCGCACGTGCACCAGGCGGAAGCGCCGCCCGATGATGTGACTGTTGCGCGGGAACAGGCGACGCACCTGTCGCGGGTGCGCGTTCGTCGCGACGTCGAAGTCCTTCGGCTTGCGCCCGACGAACAGGTCGCGCACGCAGCCGCCGACCAGGTAGGCCTCGTAGCCGCTGCGGGCCAGGCGCGAGGTGACGCGCAGGGCGTCCTCGTCGCGCACCGAATCGAGCAGGTCGCCCGCCTGCATGATCCGCGGCTCGCGGCGCCGGCGCGCGCGTCCGTTCCGCCGCTCGTCGTCCTGCTCGGACCGTCTGTTGCTCTTGCTCTTGCGCCCGCTCATGGGGTCCCGGGCGCGTCGCGGAGCTGCCGCCGCCTGCCGGGGGTGGCACAAGATACGCCTCACAGGGGCGCTGTAAAGGCGCGGAAGCCCGTGGAGGGCGCTTGCGCGGCGGTGGGGGCCCCGCTACGCTTTCGCCCCCTCGTAGGGCAGTAG
>JAUHYB010000077.1 GCA_030426745.1 bacterium | reverse complement strand
CGATGGAGACGCGCGACATGACCAACGCGCCGGACCACCTCTACAACCTGTTCGCCACGTACGACCTGAAGGCGACGAAGACGCAGTTCGGCGTCTTCTACAACGTCACGGGTGACTCGCTGCTGGCAGGCGCCGGTATCAGCGACAACGAGTTCGTGCCGAACATCTATCAGAAGCAGTACGACTCGCTCAACGTCAGCGTCACGCAAGCGTTGGGACCCATCTTCAGACTGAAGCTCCAGGCCAAGAACCTGACCAACCCCTACATCGAGCAGGTGTACCGATCGCAGTACTCCGGCGCGGACGCGATCCGCTCCACGTACACGAAGGGCATCGACTACTCCGTCGCCCTCAGCGCGAAGCTCTCGTTCTGAGCGAGCGCGAGGGAGACACCCCGAAGGGACCGACCCGTCATGAAACTGATTCAAGATCGCGCGCGGCGCTCCAGCCGAACGAAGCGCGTCCTCGCGGGCGGAGCGGCCGTCGCGACGGCGCTCGGCTTCGTCGCCGTCGGCGCCATGCCCGTGCAGGACGAAGCGGACGTCGACGCGACGCGCGACACGCTCGAGGAGTGGGTGGAGACCCGTCGCGTCCTGTCGAAGGAGAAGGCCGACTGGGCGCTGGGGCGCGAGCTGCTGGAGGACCGCATCGAGCTGGTCCGCGGCGAGATCGAGTCGCTGCGTGAGCGCATCGCCGACGCGCAGTCGTCCATCGCCGAGGCCGACGAGAAGCGCGTCGAGCTCATCGAGGAGAACCAGCGCTACAAGGACGCGTCGGTCACCCTGGAGGAGATGGTCGCGGTGCTCGAAGGCCGCACGCGCGCGCTGCTGACGCGCCTGCCGGAGCCGATCGTGGAGCGCGTCAAGCCGCTCTCGCAACGCCTGCCCAAGGAGGGCGCCGAGGTGAAGCAGTCGCTGGGCGAGCGCTTCCAGAACATCGTCGGCATCCTCAACGAGGTGAACAAGTTCAACGGCGAGATCACGGTGACCAGCGAGGTCCGTGACCTCTCCGACGGGACGAGCGCCGAGGTCGCCGCGATCTACCTCGGCATCGGCCAGTCGTTCTACGCCGCGTCGACGGGCACCGCGGCCGGCATCGGCCGACCGGGCCCCGACGGCTGGACGTGGAGCGAGTCGAACGACGACGCGGAGGCCGTGCGCCTCGCGATCGCGGTCATGAAGAACGAGGCGCCCGCCGAGTTCGTGCTGCTGCCCGTGCGCGTCGCGCAGGACGAGGCCGCGCCGGAGGCGAACGAGGCCGCGAACGAGACCACGACCGAGCAGGACGACCGCGAGGTCGAAGGAGACGCGCGATGAGTCGCTCGATGTTCCCGTCGCGCGTCGCCGCGCTGGCCCTCGTGGCCGCCGGCGTCGCCGTGCCCGCCTTCGCCGGGCAGTTCGCGGTGAAGGAGAAGCCGCGCCAGTCGCAGGACGCCGCCGAGGAGGCCGAGGCCGCGCCGGCGGAAGAGGGGGCGGAGGTCGCCGAGGCGGCGGACGTCGCCGAGACCGCCGAGACCGCCGCTCCGGCCGAAGGGGCTCCGGCCGAAGGGGCTCCGGCCGACGCCGCCGCGAACGCGGACGCGACGACCGGCGCGCAGCCCGCCGCCGACGCCGCCGCTCCGGTGACGGACGAGCGCGCGGCTCCCCAGCCGCAGGCGGGCGCCCCGGCCGCCGGCGCACAGCCCGTCCCGGCGAACGCCCCGGGCGCCGCCGCGCAGCCCGTCCCGGCGAACGCCGGGGCCGCCGCGCCGGTGGAGGCCTCCGCGCCCGCGCCGCAAGCCGCTGGGCAGACCGCCGGCGCGTCCGCCGCGCCCGCGCCGCAGAGCTACGAGGCGGCGGCCGCCGGCCTGTCGCGCCAGCTCGAGCAGGCGGTGAACGACCTCGACGCGCTGCGGCAGCGGATCGCGGACGAGAAGATCCCGATGAGCCGCACGCTGAACGAGCTCGAGACCGAGCTCATCGACGTGCGCGCCGAGTTCCAGCAGACGCAGCGGACGCTGGACAGTCGCACGCTGGACCTCAGCAACCTGCGCAGCGAGATCAAGTCGCGCGCGGACGAGGCGAGCTACCTCTCGAACCTGCTGTCGGAGTACATCCGCAACTTCGAGTCGCGCCTGCACATCGCCGAGCTCGCGCGCTACGAGGAGTCGCTCGAGGCCGCGAAGCTGGCGCCCGAGAACCGCGAGCTGTCCGAGCAAGAGGTCTTCGCCGCGCAGGCCGCGCTGCTGGACGTCTCGATCGACCGCCTCGAGGACGCGCTGGGCGGCACCCGCTTCGCCGGCAGCGCCGTCGACCCCGAGGGCATCCTCGAGCACGGCCGCTTCGCGATCGTCGGGCCGACCGCGCTGTTCCTGGCGGACAACGGCGAGGACGTCGGCACGGCCGAGCAACGCCTGGGGTCGCTGGAGCCGTCGATCATCCCGTTCGCCCGCGAGGAGACCATCGCCGCCGCCGTCGACTTCGTCACGCAGGGCGAGGGGGCGATGCCGGTGGACACGTCGCTCGGCAACGCGCACAAGATCGAGGCCACGCAGGAGACGCTCCTGGAGCACGTCCGGAAGGGCGGCCCGGTGATGATCCCGATCTTCGCGATGGCGGCGCTGGCGCTGCTCGTCGCGCTGCTGAAGTGGCTGGGCCTGACGCTGATGCGCAAGCCCTCGCGCAAGCGCGTGAACCAGCTGATGGCCGCGGTGGAGCAGGGCGACGACGTGTCGGCCGAGGCGCTCGCCGCCCGCATGAAGGGTCCGATGGGCCGCATGCTGGCCGCCGGCGTCGAGCACATCCGCGAGCCGCGCGAGCTGGTCGAGGAGGTCATGTACGAGCGCGTGCTGACCGCGCGCCTGAAGCTGAACCGCATGCTGCCCTTCATCGCGATCTGCGCGGCGGCGGCGCCGCTGATGGGTCTGCTGGGCACCGTGACCGGCATCATCAACACCTTCAAGATGATCACCGTCTTCGGATCCGGCGACGTGAAGTCGCTGTCCGGCGGCATCTCGGAGGCGCTGATCACGACCAAGTTCGGCCTGATCGTCGCGATCCCGTCGCTGCTGCTGCACGCCTTCCTGTCGCGCAAGGTGCGCGGCGTGATCGGCCAGATGGAGACGGCCGCGGTGACGTTCATGAACAAGCTGTCGCTCGCGCGCGGTCGCCGTCGCGCGGCCGGCGGCGACGCGGCCGCGGGCGACGCCTCGCCGGACCCGCAGCTGGTGCGCGACCAGGTGAACGAGATCCTGGGCGAGATGTTCGGTCCGCTGGTCGACGACGACCGGCGCGAACCGCTGGCGACGGGCAGCGGGAACTCCTTCCGCGACTGATCCCGACCGACCCTGAGCTCCGCGGCGCGCGCCGCGGGGCGGTGAGGTTCCCATGGAAGCCCTGACGCAACGAATCGACGCGCTCTGGACGGAGGCCCAGGACATCTGGCTCTCCGGCGGTTGGGCGATGGTCGCCATCGCCGTCATCGCGCTCGCGATGTTCGGCATGGGGACGCACATCTACTTCCGCTTGCGCGCCACCGGCTTCCGCGCCGTCGACGAGACGACGTGGCGCCGCTGGATCTCGCACCCGCGCGAGCGCGAAGGGCGCGTCGGCGAGATGCTGGACTTCGTGACCGGCGGACGCTCGATCACCGAGACGGCCAACCTGTTCGACCAGCTGCGCTCCACGGAGACGCTGCCGTTCGAGCGCGACCTGAAGGTGATGAAGATCTGCGTCAGCGCGGCGCCGCTCGTCGGCCTCCTGGGCACGGTCACCGGCATGCTCGCGACCTTCGGCGCGCTGTCGTCGGGATCGGGCGGCGACAAGACGATGGCGCTGGTCGCGAAGGGCATCTCGGAGGCGCTGATCACCACCGAGACCGGGCTCGTCATCGCGCTGCCCGGCCTGTTCTTCCAGTACCAGCTCGAGCGCAACTTCGAGCGCTACAAGGCGTTCCTGGCGCACGTCGAGAGCGCGTGCATGCAGGCGTTCCAGCGTGACGCGATCCGCGCGGGCCGCGTCGCCGTGCAGCGCGCCGCCAAGCGCCGCGTGGCCCGCGAGCTCTACGCGCGCTGGGCCGCGAACCGCGCGCGCGGCGCCGCACCGACGGCCGCGCACCGCCCCGACCCCGGACCCGCCCCCACGCCGGCGCCGTAGCGTCGCGCAACACCGAGAGGAACCATGGGACGTTTCAGAGAAGTCTCTTCCGACGAAGGCGCCGAGGCGGGCATCGACATGTCCCCGCTGATCGACTGCGTGTTCATCCTGCTGATCTTCTTCATCGTCACGACCGTGTTCGTGGAGGAGACCGGCGTCGAGGTGGACAAGCCGCAGGCGGCCAGCGCCAGCCAGCTCGAGAAGACGAGCATCCTGATCGCCGTCACCGACGAGGGCGCGGTCGTCTACGGCGGCCGCGAGATCGGCGTGAACGGCGTGCAGCCGCTGGTGAAGCGCATGCTGCAGAAGGAAGACATCCCGGTGATCGTGCAGGCCGACCGGGCGTCGCAGTCCGGCGTGCTGGTGCGCGTCATCGGCGAGGCGAAGCTGGCGGGCGCGACGAAGGTCAGCATCGCGGCCAAGGCGGGGAACGGCTGATCCGATGGCGATCGCGACCATGAGCCGGGGCTCGCGCGGCGGCGTGCGCTTCTTCCAACGACTGCTGACGGCGGCCGCCGCGGCGGGGTTGACGCTCGTGTTCTTCATGGTGCTGCCGCTGATCCAGGCGATCTCGTCCGGGCCGAAGGCGGACACGGTGCTGGCGCAGGTGGACACGGCGGAGCTGCCGCCGCCCCCGCCGCCGCCGGAGGAAGAAGAGCCCGAGGAGCAGGAGGAGGAACCGCCTCCGCCGGAGCTCACCGAGGAGGCGCCGCCGCTCGACCTGTCGCAGCTCGAGCTGGCGCTGAATCCCGGCATGAGCGACGGCTTCATGGGCGGCGACTTCGGCGTGAAGCTCAACGCGCTGGGGGCCAGCTCGGAGGAGAACGAAGCGCTGTTCTCGCTGGGCGACCTCGACACGCAACCGCGCGCGGTGCACCGCGCGCAACCCGTGATCACGGCCAAGATGCGCAAGAAGGCGCCCGGAACGGTCACCGTGATCTTCATCGTCGACGAGCGCGGCCGGGTCGTGAACCCGAAGATCCAGAGCTCGAGCGACCCCGTGTTCACCAAGCCCACGCTCGACGCGATCAAGAAGTGGAAGTTCGAGCCTGGCAAGCGGGGCGGCAAGGCGGTGAAGAGCCGCATGCGCATCCCGATCTCCTATCCGAAGTGAGCTGGACCATGGACCTACAACGCACCTCCTCCGCCGCGCGCAGCGTCGCCGGCGCGCTCCTCCTCGCCGCCGCGGCGGGATGCGCCTCGTCGGCCGAGAACAGCGACGACGCGCGCCCGCTGTTCGCGACGACGTCGGACTCCGGCGCGATCCCGGCGGACGCCGACGTCGGCGCGGCGGGCGTCACCGAAGCCTCCGCTCGCGTCGGATCGCAGCAGTCGCGCATGCACGCCGGCGAGCTGTCGATCTGGACCGACCCGCGGTTCCAGCGGCGCTTCGTCGAGAGCTACCTGTCAGAGACCGAGGTCGAACCGCGCATCACGCTCGACGAGCGCGACGCGATGGAGAAGATCCTCGAGTACATCTCCAGCGACCAGGTGGACCGCGCGATCAAGCGCCTGCGCGAGGAACAGGCGCGCGGCGGCAGCGCGGTGTTCGACTTCACCCTGGCGAACATCTACTTCCAGAACGAACAGCTCGAGCCGGCGGCCGCCGCCTACCAGACCGCCGTCGAGAAGTTCCCGAACTTCCGACGCGCCTACAAGAACCTCGGCCTGATCCAGGTGCGCGAGGGCGAGTTCGCGGACGCGGCGCGGTCGTTCACGCGCGTGATCGAGCTCGGCGGGGGAGACGCGGTCACCTACGGCCTGCTCGGCTACTCCTACACGAACACCGAGGACTACTTGTCCGCGGAGTCGGCGTACCGCATGGCCAGCCTGCTCGACCCGGCGACGTGGGACTGGAAGATGGGCCTGGCCCGCGCGTTCTTCAAACAGCGCCGCTACGGCGAGGCCATCGCGCTGTGCGACACGATGATCCGCCAGGATCCCGACCGCGCGGAGCTGTGGATGCTGCAGGCGAACGCGTACATCGGCCTCGGCAAGCCGATGGAGGCCGCGAAGAACTTCGAGGTCGTCGACCAGCTCGGCGGCTCGACGCCGGCCAGCCTGAACAACCTCGCGGACATCTACGCGAACGGCGAGCTGTTCGACCTGGCGGTCACCGCGTACCTGCGCGCGCTCGAGGCCGACGGGAACGGCAACCTGGACCGCCCGATGCGCGCGGCGCGGGTGTTGACCGCGCACGGCGCGCTGGAGGAGACCGAGACGCTGGTCGCCGGCGTCAAGGCGATCCGCGGCGACGCGCTCACGACCGAGGAGAACCTCGAGGTCCTGCGCCTGGAGGCGCGCCTCGCGGTCGCGCAGGGCGGCGGCGCGAAGGAGGCGGAGATCCTCGAGGAGATCGTCGCGCTCGACCCGCTGGACGGCGAGGCGCTGCTGTTGCTCGGCCAGTACTGGCAACGCACCGGCGAGCTCGAGAAGGCCGTCTTCTACTACGAGCGCGCCGAGAACGTCGAGGGCTTCGAGGCCGACGCGAAGGTCCGCCGCGCGCAGCTCCTCGTCACGCAGGGCAACTACAACGACGCGTTGCCGCTGCTGCGCAGCGCGCAGAACCTGCAGCCGCGCGACCACGTCCAGGCCTACCTGGACCAGGTCGAGCGCATCGCGAAGAACCGCTGAGCGCGGTCACCGCGCGGGGTTCCGACCGACGCGAGCGGGGCGCGGCGACGTGGGTCGCCGCGCCCCGCTCGCGTGGGGAGGAGTCTCGCGCGCTCTGCCTGGCGAATCCGTCGTCTACTTCTCCGGCGGGTACCGGTCGAGGATCTCCTCGACGACGCGCCGCACGTTCGCCGCGCGTTCGTCGATGGGCGCCGTCTCGTCCAGCTCCTTGTGCGCCACGCCGCGCCAGATCAGCATCCGGCTGCGCGCGTCGTACAGGTCGAGCACGAGCGTGCCCTCG
Organism: bacterium; assembly: GCA_030426745.1. Taxonomy (GTDB): domain Bacteria; phylum Planctomycetota; class UBA1135; order UBA1135; genus JACKHV01. Next base: position 5,661 of record JAUHYB010000077.1, on the reverse strand, counting down.
TCGTACACCTCCACCTCGGAGTAGGCGTAGTAGGGGTCGTTGACGCGCACCTGCTGCGACACGTCGAAGAAGTGCGCGACCAGGACGTCCGCGTCCTCGTCGGGGACCAGCACGAGCCCCTTCGCGGCCAGCGTCGCGTCGACCGCCTCGCGCACGCGGCCGTCGAACCAGACGACGTCGACGTCCTCGCCCTCGGCTAGCTGCCGGTCCGCGCCCGGCGTCGGCGCGCTGCGCCACGAGTACGTCTTGATGTCCTGGAAGCGGATGCCCGGCGCGTGCTCGGTGGTCACGTGGATCGACGAACAGCCGACCGGCAGCAGCGCGGCGGCGGCGAGGGCGACGGTGGAGAGGAATCGTTGCATGGCGGTCGCGAGGGATCGGAGTGCGGCGTCGCGCCGCGCGAGCGTGTCACTCTGGCGGCGCGCGTGAACGTCGCGTGTATCGCAAGTGAAGGCAAGCCGCGCGCGTGCACCTCGTTGACGTCGTCGTGGACGGGGTGAACCCGCGCGTCGCGGCGCTTCATCCGCGCGGCGATCGACGTCGCGCGAGGTCCGCCGCAACCCTTCCGGTACGCGGCACTTCGCTCGACCGTGGGCACGGCTCCACACCCTCACCGGCTCTTCACGGGACCTCAATGCGCGGCCCCTAACTTCCCGCCCACGTTCCCCGCGAGGGGTTCCGGGACGTCGGGGACAGGCCTCGGCGACTCGAGAGAGCACCACGCATCACCTCCCCAGGAGACTATCTCGTGAAGAGCTTCATCCAGGCTGCTTCGGTCGTCACCGCCGGCGTCGTCCTCGCCGGCTCGGCCAACGCCGCGGAAGTCCTCGTCAACAGCGACATCACCGTCGACACGACGTGGACCGCCGGCAACACCTACAACCTGCAACAGCAGATCTACGTTACGAGCGGCGCGACGCTGACCATCGAGGCCGGCGTGCACGTCATCAGCGACACCAACGTCGGCGGCAGCCTCGCGGTCACCCGCGGTTGCCAGATCCACGTCCAGGGCACGCAGGCCGACCCGGTCATCATGACCTCGAAGGCCGACGAAGCCACGTGGGTCGGCGGCGACCCGCAGCAGGGCACCTGGCGCGAAGGCGCCAACGAGTGGGGCAACCTGACCATCTGCGGCCAGGGCTACATCTCGGAGAACGTCAACCTGCCGATCGGCGACCCGAACTACCCGACGCTGAACACCCCGGCCCCGAACGCGGCCAACTACGGCGTCATGGAAGGCCTCACCGAGGGCTTCCCGGGCGACACGCGCGTCCTGTACGGCGGCGGCAACGACGACGACGACAGCGGCTCGATCAGCTACCTCTCGCTGCGCTACGGCGGCAAGGTGATCGGCCTCAACAACGAGCTCAACGGTCTCTCGCTGGGTGCGATCGGTCGCGGCACCGACATCCACCACGTCGAGATCATGAACAACGTCGACGACGGCATCGAGATCTGGGGCGGCACGGTCAACCTCAAGTACTTCTCGATCTGGAACGTCGGCGACGACAGCTTCGACGTCGACCAGGGCTGGCGCGGCAAGGCGCAGTTCGGCCTGATCGTCCAGGGCTACAGCGTCCGCGCGAAGCAGGGTTCGGGCTTCGGCGACAACGGCTTCGAGACGGACGGCGCCGAGGACTCGGACTGGCAGCCCGTCACGACGACGACCCTGTACAACATGACCTTCGTCGGCAACAACGACACCGACGCCCCCGGCGGCTCGGGTGACGGCGCGACGGCGTGGCGCGACAACGCGCGCGTCCAGTACCGCAACTCGATCTTCATGGACTGCGGCGAGAAGGTCGTCCGCGACGACGGTGACGACGGCGACGGCGCCAGCGGCTACGGCCACAACGGCACCCTCGACTGGGCCACGACCTGGGCCACGGCGTACAACGCGGTCCCCGCGCACGCCAACGACCCGGCGAACCCCGCGCTGTTCTACACCGCGCAGACGAGCGGCAACCTGGCGGAGATCACCGACTCGGTCTTCTACCGCAACCAGCACAGCTCGGCCTACTCGGCGGCCACCGCGGTCGGCGTGTTCAACGCGGCCAACAACAACGTCCTGATCGGCTCGGTCCTTCCGGACGACGCCCCGATCGCCCGCATCGAGCGCGGCGCCACGGTCCTGAACACCGAAGTGCCGCCGAAGGGCTGCGACCCGGTCATCTACCTGGACCCGCGTCCCCGCAACGAAGCCGTCACCAGCGTCGGCATGGCGCCGAACGACGGCTTCTTCACGCCCGCCAACTACCGCGGCGCGTTCGCGCCCGGCGGCGGCGCCACCTGGCTCGCCGGCTGGACCGCTTCCGACGGCTTCGGCTTCACCTCGAGCTCCGACGTCGGCACGCCCTTCTGCACGGGTGACGCCTCCGACGCGGTCCTCTGCCAGTGCGGCAACGAGTCCGACCTCAACGCCGGCGAAGGCTGCAAGAACTCGCTCGGCTACGGCGCGATCCTGACGGGCTCCGGCTCGAACAGCGTCGCCAACGACGACCTGGTCCTCACCCTGACGCAAGCGCGCGCCAACCAGCCCTGCCTCTTCATCCAGGGCCAGAACCTGACGGCCATCGCGTTCAAGGACGGCAAGCTCTGCACGGGCAACCCGACCGAGCGCATGGGCATCGAGTTCCTGGACGCGACCGGCAGCGCCTCGACGACCTTCTCGATCGTCACCGAGGGCAACGTCAACGTCGGCCAGACCCGCTACTACCAGACCTGGTACCGCGATCCGGGCGGCGTGAGCCCCTGCGGCACCGGCTCGAACTTCTCGCAGGCGCTCGAGATCACCTGGAACTGATCCAGGGCTCCGACGAGAACTCCTTCGCGCGCGGCGCGTCCCTCCGGGGGCGCGCCGCGCTCTTTCGTGCCGGCGGCGCCGCGGGCGACGTCGCGAGCGGCGGAGGGAGGGTGCGGACACGAAGAAGGAGGGCGAGCCGTCGAGCCCGCCCTCCTCTCACGCACCCGCGTCCGGCGCGTTCCTCTCACGACGCGCCGGGCGCGCGGTGTTTCGCCGGCGCCGCTCGCTAGCGGCGGCGGCGCGAGGCGTCGCCGCGTCGCGCGCGGCCCTGGCCGGCCTCGCCGCCGCGCGCGGCGCGACGCTCGGCGATGCGACGGCGCAGGGCGCGCCGCTCCTCGCGGTCGAGGCGGCCGTCGCCGTTCGTGTCGGCCTTCTTGCGGACGCGGCGACGCAGCTCACCGTTCGCGCCGCCCTGCTCGCCGCGCCGTTCACCGCGCGCTTGACCGCGCGACTCACCGCGCGCTTCGCCGCGGCGGCCTTGCTGCCCGCCCTGTCCGCGACGTCCGAGTTCTCCCCGGCGGCCGCGCTGTTCCCGCAGCTCACCGCGCCGCGCGCCGGACTCGGCGGCGCCGCAGTGGTCGCAACGCTCGGCGCGCGATCGGGGGGCGCCCTCGTCCGCGGCGCGCTGGGCGGCGGCCTCGGGGGCGACGAAGAGCAGCAGGGGGAGGGCCAGGAGGCCGGTGGTGATGCGTTGCATGAGAAGCTCCCGCTTCGGGTCCAGTGGGTCGGTACCGCGGCTGGAACCCTCGCGTGGGCGAGCGGTTCCGCGCGCGCGCCCCGAGAATCGGAATGGCGCAAGGTGCGCAGCGGCAGATGCTTCCGTCGATTCGCGCTCGCTCGTTCCCGACCGGGTGAACCCGCGCGGGCGAGGGGGCGTCCTACCCGCAGCGACGGCCCGGGCTGCGAGACCGGGCGCTCCCCCCGATCGCGAACCCGGGGAGAGCGCCGTGACGAGGGGCCCGGTCACTGCGCGGGGGACGACGACGCGCGGGGCCGGGGACGTTCACGGATGGGGCCCGATCCACGGGTGCTCGGGCCGTCGCTCTTCCCCCTCACGCGGGAGTACCGTGCCGCAACTGTTCGTCCCGCGCTCGCGCTCGATGGCCCGCATCGCCGGCCATCGAGCGCGAGCGCGGGACGAACAGTTGCGGCACGGTACTCCGCGGCACGGTACTCCCGCGCGCGTCAGCGCGTCGCGCCGCCTTCCGCGCCGAACGGGCGCGTCGCGTCCGCGGCCGGCGGCACCGGGTCGGCGTAGTCGGACGACCACGTGCGGTCGAAGCGCGCGCGCAACTCGCGGGCCGGCGCTTCACCCTCCAGGAACAGGCCGAGGTTGCGGCTCTTGGTGAAGTAGCCGCGCTGCCAGTTGCTCGTCCCGACCCACGCGCGGTCCTCGTCGACGACGAGGAACTTCGCGTGCACGACCCGCGCGAACGGGATCTCGCCCGACGCGTGCGCGGGGATGCGCACGAAGCGCACCGCGCAGTGCTCGAGCGCGGCGAGGCTCGCGAGCGGCTCGATCGACCCCGCCTGGTCGCTCCAGTCGGCCACGGTCAACCGCACGCGCACGCCGCGCGCGGCCGCCGCGCGCAACGCGTCGTCCAGCTCCGGCCACCACTCGCCCTCGCGGTCGACGGGCTTGTACGACAGCACCTGCAACTCGATCGCCTCGCGCGCGGCGCCGATCCACTCGAGCAGCACGGGCAGGTCCCACGTGCTCTCGTCCGGCAGCGCGCCCTTCGGGCTGAAGGCGGGGGACACGCGCAGCGTCGCGTCGCCGTCCTCGGCGTCGCGCAGCGTCGCGAGCGCGGTCGGGCGCGCGCCGCCCTCGCGACGGCGCGCCGGCTCCGCGCCGCTCGCCAGCGCGCGGTCGTACGCCAGCACCTCGGCGAACCACGCGCCGACCTCTCGCGACCGCACGCGCACGCCCAGCTCCTGGATGTGCTCCAGCGCGCGCCAGTCGAAGTTCGCGCTGCCGACGTACAGGTCCTCGCCGTCGACCAGCATGCACTTGGCGTGCTGGATGCCCCCCGTCAGCGGGCGGAAGTCGACGAACACGACCTCCACGTTCTCGCGCGCGTCCAGGCGGTCCAGCGTGTCCTTGTACTCGCGGTCGTAGAACATGCGGTCCGCCGTGAAGCGCACCTCCACGCCGCGATCCGCCGCGTCCAGCAGCGCCGCCACGATCGGCTCCAGGCGGCTGCCGTCCTCGTTCGACGCGTAGAAGTGCTCGAGCTCGATCGTCTCGTCGGCGCCGGCGATCATCTCGGCCCACACCTCGTGCGTGGCGCGGAACGAGCCGTCGTCGAACGACGTGTCGACCGGCTGCGTCTCGACGAACTCGAGGACCGCGACCTCGTCGGCGCGCGGCGCGGACGCGACCTCCTGCCGCGGCGCGCCGCCGCACGCGACGGGCAGCAGCAGCGCGGCGGCGAGTGCGGCGCGCACGGCTAGTACTCGCCGTTCAGCAGCTTGACCAGGAAGTCGATCTCGGCGCGCGTCGCGCCGCTGCCGTGGCCGCTCAGCACGAGCGGTCCGTCGACGTGCGGCTTGACGATGCCGGTCACCAGGACGTGGCCCTCGAGCAGGACCGCGGCGACCTCGCCGGCGTGCGCGCGGCGCCAGGCCTCGGCGGCGGCCAGGTCCTCGTCCGCGATCGTGATCGCGATCGCGCGGCGCCCGCGGTCGTCCGTCGTCGCCGACGCCTCGGCCACGTGGAAGTAGGTCGCGTCGCCCAGGTAGACGGGCGCGCCCTTGTAGAGGAACTCCTTGGCCCCGCGCTCCTGGCTGGGGATGCCGGGGCGGACCTCGATCGCGGGGCGGCCGCTGTCGAAGGAGCGCGAGCTGCCGGGGCCCGA
>JAUHYB010000491.1 GCA_030426745.1 bacterium | reverse complement strand
GAGGACGCGACCAGCGTCGGGCCGCACGTGTTCCTGACCCGCTCGCCGCGCGTCGGCGTCACGCTCGACGAGGCGCGCGTCACGCACGAGGGCGTCGGGCGACCCGTCAGCCTCGTCCGCGACCAGGAGGCCGAAGGCGTCGCCTACGTCCCGCGGGAGCCCCACGTGCTCGTGCGCCGGGCGGCCCTGGTCGCGCGCACGGACTCGCGGAAGGTCGGCCCGTCGAAGGTCCGCGTCCTGGTCGACGTCCGCGGCCTCGACGCGCCGCGCGAGTTCCACCTGAAGGGCGTGCGCGGCGGCGGGAACATCGTGCTCGACCTCGGCGGCGTGCAGGGCGGCTCCATCGAGCGCGTGCGCTTCGAGTGGGACGGCCCCGAGGTGCCGCTGCGCGCGGTCGCCGTCGTGGGAACGGAGTGAGTCGGTCGGCGTCGGCCCTTGCCGCCGAGGCGCGAGGCGCGTCAGACTGCTGCCTCACCACCCCGCACCGAAGGAGCTGACCGATGAAGACCTTGCTGTCGTCCCTCGCCGTCCCGGCGCTCGCCCTCGTCGCCGTCGCCGGACCGTGGGCCCCGAAGGGCCCCGCGCCCGCCGCGCCTGCCGCCTTCCACTGCCAGGTGCCCTGCGGCATCTACGGCGACCTGCTGCGCGTCGACCTGTTGAAGGAGGACGCCGCGACGATCGAGAAGGGGATGAAGGCGATCGCGGACGCGCAGTCCGCCGACGCGCCGAACTACAACCAGGTCGTGCGCTGGACCGTCACCAAGGACGAGCACGCGCAGAAGATCCAGGACCAGGTCGCGGCTTACTGGCTGGCGCAGCGCATCAAGCTGCCCGCCGCCGACGCGGACGAGGCCGCGCGCGCGAAGTACGCGAAGCAGCTCGAGCTGCTGCACCGCGTCACCGTCTACGCGATGAAGTGCAAGCAGACCACCGACGTCGCGAACGTCCAGGCGATGCGCGACGCCGTGATGGAGTTCAGCGGGACCTACTTCGACGCGGACGACCTGAAGCACGTGCACGACCACCACGGAGCCGGGCACAAGTAGGCTGCGAGCCCGCGCAGGAACGCAGGGCGGCCCCGATCGCGCGATCGGGGCCGCCCTGCGCTCGTCCGGGCCCGCGCGTCAGAGGCGCTCGCGCATCACCAGCGTCTTCGCCTCGGTCATCTCCTGGATCGCGAAGCGCACGCCCTCTCGGCCGAAGCCGGAGTCCTTCGTCCCGCCGTAGGGGAAGTTGTCGACGCGGAAGGTCGGCACGTCGCCGACCACCACGCCGCCGTACTCGAGCACGCGGTACGCGCGCATCGCGCGGTCCAGGTCGCGGGTGAACACGCCGGCTTGCAGGCCGAAGCGCCCTGCGTTGCAGGCGGCGAGGGCCTCGTCGAAGTCGTCGAAGGGCTCGACGACGGTGACCGGTCCGAAGACCTCCTCGCAGGCGACGCGCGCGTCGCGCGGCACGTCCGTCAGCACGATCGGCGCGACGACCTGACCGTCCGCGTCGCCGCCGCAGCGCACGGTCGCGCCGGCGCGCTCCGCCTCGGCGACCCACGACAGCACGCGGTCGACGTGCTTGGCCTCGATCAGCGGCCCGACGACCGTCGCCTCGTCCAGCGGGTCGCCGCACGGCACGGCGCGAGACGCTCCGACGAAGCGGGCCAGGAACTCGTCGAAGCGCGAGCGGTGCACGAACAGACGTTGCGCCTTGATGCACACCTGTCCGCCGTGCGACCAGGCCGCGGCGACGATGGGGTCGAGGCAGGCGTCCAGGTCGGCGGTCTCGTCGACGACGCACGGCGCGTTGCCGCCCAGCTCGAGCAGGACCTGCTTCTTGCCCGCCAGCGCCTTCAGCCGCCAGCCGACGGCGTCGCTGCCGGTGAACGACAGCACCTTCGGCCGCGGGTCCGTGACCATGCGCTCGGCGACCTCCGGCGGGCAGTGCAGCACGGACAGCGCGCCCTCGGGCCAGCCGCACTCGGCCAGCACCTCGGCCAGCCGGTAGGCGGTCAGCGGACACTGCGGCGGCGGCTTCAGCACGACGGGCGCGCCGATCGCGACCGCGGGGGACAGCTTGTGCGCGACGAGGTTCAGCGGGAAGTTGAACGGCGAGATCGCGGCGACCGGGCCGCGCGGCACGCGGGTGTGCAGGCACAGGCGGCCCTCGCCGCCCGGCGCGAGGTCGATGGGCAGCACCTCGCCCGTCTCGCGCTGCGCCTCGGTCGCGCCCAGCTGCAGGGTCAGCACGGCGCGCGCGACCTCGCCGCGGCTGAAGCGGATCGGCTTGCCGCTCTCGCGGCTGATCAGCGCGGCGAGCTCCTCGGACTCGACGTCGATCGTCTGCGCGGCCTCGTTCAGGATCTCGACGCGCCGGTAGGTCGGCAGGTCGCGCGTCGCGCGGAACGCCGCTTCGGCCGCGGCGAGCGCGTCGTCCATGTCGGCGTCGCCGGCGACGCAGACCTCGTCGACCACCGAGCCGTCGAAGGGGTTCGTGACGGCTTCGACCGTCGCCGTGCGGCGGAGCTCGCCGCCGATG
>JAUHYB010000490.1 GCA_030426745.1 bacterium | reverse complement strand
ACCTCGTCGTGAGCCGCGAGGATCCCTGGGTCTACGAGTGGCTGGCGGGCGACGGCGCCGGATCCTTCGCGCCGGCGCGACCGCTGCTGGGGCTCGACTTCGCCGACGAACTCTCGATCGGCATCGAGGACCTGGACGGCGACGGCGTGCGCGACCTCGCGGTCCCCCGCGCGGCGACGAACGTCGTCGCGGTGTACCGCGGCCTCGGCGGGTCGTCGTTCGCGCACGTCGCGGACCTGCCCGTGTCGGAGGTGCCGCGGAACGTGATCACGCGCGACCTCGACCTGGACGGCGCGCCGGACCTCGTCGCGTCGGGGACCGACTCGCGCGCCGTGACGCTGTTCCTGGGGCGCGGCGACGCCACCTTCGAGCCGGGCGTCGCGCTGCCCGTGGAGCGCAGCCCCTTCGAGATGCAGGCCGCCGACCTCGACGCGGACGGCCTGCCGGAGCTCGTCGTGCTGGGGCGCTACTCGCAGACCGTCTCGGTGCTGCGCGCGGCGCCGTCCTACCCCGCGGACGACTTCGAGCCCAACGAGACCTGCGCGCAGGCCGTCGAGCTCGCCGCGGGTACCTACGCACGCCTGAGCCTCGAGGCCGGCGGCGGCGCGGACGACTACTACTCGATCCAGGTGCCGCCGGCGTCCCTGCTGTCCGTGGAGGTCGCGGGGGGCGCGAGCGCGCCGGACCTGGCGTGCTTCCTGCACGGCGACCACGCGACGGACCCCGGCTGCGGCAGCGTGCCGGCCGCCCTGACCGAGGGCGTGCTCGCGGGGGACACGCTGGCGCTCGGCTGGTCGAACACGAGCGCGGTCACGCGGTCGTACACCTTGCGCGTCACGCGCACGAGCGGCGACTGCGCGCTGTACGACCTGGCGATCACCGTCGCGCCCGCCGCCTTCGGCGCGCCGATGTGCCCCGGCGACGGCAGCCTCGTGCCCTGTCCGTGCGGGAACGAGGCGGGCGAGCCCTACTCCGGCTGCAGGAACGCGAGCGGCGCGGGCGCGAAGATCGCGGTGACCGGGACCAGCGTGTTCGCGAACGCGGACGCGGTGTTCCACCTGACCCAGGCCATGCCGCACAAGACGGCGCTGTTGCTGCAGGGGGAGACCGCGATCGCGGTCCCGTTCAAGAACGGCGTCCTCTGCATGGGGCCCGAGACGCGCCGCCTGCAGGTGTCGCTGACCAGCTCCGCCGGTTCCGCGAGCACCTCGGGTCCGCTGACCGGCGCGGGCTTCGCCCCGGGGACGACGCGCTACTACCAGTGGTGGTATCGCGCCGGCCTCCTGTCGACGTGCGGGACCGGCTCGAACTTCTCGAGCGGCCTGCGCGTCGACTGGCAGTGACGCGCCAGCGCGCGGCGGGCGGCGTCAGCGCCAGTCGACCTCGACGCCGTTGCTGAAGTTGCTGCCCGTCCCGCAGGGGCCGCCGGGGTTGCGGTACCAGAGCTGGTAGATGCGCGTCTGCCCCGGCGCGGCCTGGCCGGCGGCGGCCAGGGGGTCGGTCGACTGCAGCTCGCCCGCGGCGTCGAAGAAGATCACCTGCAGGCGGTCCGTCGCGCCCGCGGCGCAGAGCACGCCGTCCTTCAGCGGCGCGGCCGCGTACGCGTCGCCCTGCACGAGGATGCCGGGTTGGTTGGCCGGTCCGCCGGACGCGCGCAGCACGAGGTCGTCGGCGGCGACCACCGGGTCGCCGTGGGCGCTGAGCAGGACGCCCGCGCCCTCGGTGTTCGAGCAGCCCGAACCGTCCACGCCGAAGTTCCCGCACGGGCACGCGATGTCGTCGATGCTGGTGGCGCACACCGGCCGCCCGTTCAGCGGCGCGGCGCCCGGGCGCTCCATGGCTCCCATGTCGACCGACGCGCCCACGACGCGAGCGCCGCCCGCGAGGTCCTGGAACAGCCCGAGCGGGAGGAGCGCCGCGTTGCCCGCGTCGACGCACGGGCTCCACGAGGAGAGCGTGAAGTCGTCGTCCGCCGTCCCGAGGACGCCGTCCGGCCCCTCGGGGTCGACGAAGCGCGGGTCCGCGGAGAAGCTGCCCGTGTCGTCGACGCCGTCCGCGACGTTGCACCACACGATGTCCACCGGCTGCGCCAGGAGATCGACGAACAGCGTGTCGATCTCCGGCTTCGCGGAGGCGTGGTCGTTCCACAGGATCGAGTTGCTGATCACGGTCGACTCGATGTCGTCCAGGACGATGGCGCCGCCCCGGACCTGCGCCTCGTTCCCGTAGAAGGTGCTGTTGGTGACCTCGAGCTCCTCCATGTCGGCGACGGACAGCGCGCCGCCGGAGATGGCCTTGTTGGCGACGAACAGGCACTGCCGAACGACGAGCTTGGTGTTCGTGTACCCGTAGGCCGCGATCGCGCCGCCGTACCCGAAGCGGGTCGAACCGGCGGGCCAGCCGGCGCGGTTGCGCAGGAAGCGACACGACTCGACCAGCACCGCGCCGCCGCACAAGAGCGCTCCGGCGCCGTTCTGATCGGTGCGGTTGTTCTCGAAGGTGCAGCCGCGGACGACGGCCGTCGTGGTCAG
>JAUHYB010000489.1 GCA_030426745.1 bacterium | reverse complement strand
GGGGGTAGCAGCGCTCCGGTCGGGCGCTCGCGCCGGCCTCCGGGACCGCTCTTCCCCGCGCGGATGAGCGTTTGACCCCCCCGGGGGCTGCCGCTATCCTCCCGACTTCCTTTTCGACGATCAGGCCCGTCCCTCGGGTCGGATCCGGCTCGGTCCCGCGCGGATCGAGGTCGCGCGCGACGCGGCCGGGGCCGGCTCCGACGCGCGCGACGGATCCTCGGAGGAGAAGGACGACCGTCGCTCGCGACGACCGACTCACGCCGCGCGACGGCGACCCCATCCGGAACGCCGACCTTCACGATCGAACCCGCCGAGCGAGTTCGCGCGCGACGGACGGCGAAGACAACACGACCCCATCACCTCCGCGCCCGCGGTCGACCCCTCGATCCGCGTCGCGTCGTCACCGTGCCGCTCCGCGTCGCGTCGGCGTCGCAGCGCTCCGCGACGCATCCGGAGGCGGTCTCTCTACAACTGACTCCTCCCCTCACCGCTCCGACGTCGGCCGCGAACCGACGCCGGTGACGGAAGTCCGAAAACCCCACCCTGCGCGCGACGCTCCGCGGATTCCCCCCCGCATCGTCATCCCCCTCGCGCGGGACACCCCGCATCCCCACGGAAGGCTCGAGAACCCATGCGCTTGCGCTTCCTCTTCCTCCCGGCCATCGCGGCCCTGCCCCTCGCCTGTCAGTCGACGAAGTCGACGGACGATACGCACGCCGCGCCGGAGTCGACCGGTGAGACCACTTCGGCGACGGACGCCGGCCGCGACACGAGCGGCGCCCCCGTCGAAGCGTCGTTCGCGACGAACGCGCCCGCGCCCCAGGGCATCGGCGACGACGCCGCGCGCATCCAGCGCGTGCGCGAGCAGCGCCAGGTGCTGTCGAACGCCGCGATCGAGGAGGGCGACCGCCACTTCGATCGCGCCGCGCTGAACGAGGCCCTCGCGGCCTACTCGGAGGCGCTCGCGATCGACCCCTCGAACCAGACGGCCCGCGAGCGCATCCAGCGCGTCGAGGCCGCCATGGGCGAGGACTACGCCGTCGCCGCCGACGCGCTGCAGGACGAGGTCGAGCGCCAGATGGTGCGCCGCGCCCAGGCCCGCATCGAGGCCGAGCGCTACAGCGCCCGCGGCGACGTCGCGCTCTCGAAGGGCGAGTACGAGACCGCGATCCAGAACTACCGCAACGCGAAGCTCGTGCTGCGCTACCACCCGCTCATCGCGACGGACTCGCTGGACGAGCAGATCGTCTCCGGCAAGCTCGCGAACGCCGAGGAGCTGGCCGAGAACGCGCGCATCGCCGCGCTGCGCGCCGAGGAGGAGAAGGCGCGCCGCGCCCGCGAGCAGAAGGAGCTCGCCGAGCGCCGCTACAAGGAAGAGAAGCTGGTCACGCTCTTCAACGAAGCGCACGCCGCCTTCCAGAACCAGAGCTACGCCAAGGCCGAGAAGCTCTGCAACCAGGTCCTGCTCGAGGACCCGGACAACGCGGCCGCGATGCAGCTCGCCGAGGTCGCCCGCAAGGCGCGCCACGAGAAGCGCAACACGCTCAACCGCCGCAACTACCGCGAGCAGTGGATCCGCACCTTCGAGGACCTGCGTCACTCGAACGTGATCCAGACCGAGGCGCTCGTCTTCGACGACATCGACCGCTGGCGTCAGGTGTCGAAGCGCAAGCCGCTCGAGTTCGAGACCCAGGAGCAGACCGACGACGCCGACAAGCTGGCCGTGCTGGCCCGCCTCGAGGAGACGGTGTTCTCCCCGAACTTCGGCGGCGGCGAGGACGACGAGGGCGCCGAGCTCGCGGTCGTCGCGCAGTACCTGCAGAACCTCACCGGCGTGAACTTCGTGATCTCGCCGCTGGTCCTCGACCTCGACCCCGAGGAGACGATGATCAACCTGCAGCTGCCGCCCTACTCGGTGCGCAAGGTCCTCGACCTGATCGCCGAGATGAGCACCGAGCTGCGCTGGAAGATCGAGGACGGCGTGGTCAAGTTCGTGACGGCCGAGGAGATGCTCGGCGGTCAGGTGCTGAAGTTCTACGCGGTCACCGACCTGATCCACCCGATCCCGGACTTCCCGGGCCGCGACATCAACGTCTCCCCCTCCGGCGGCCTGCTGCCCCCCGACGAGGACATCGAGGAGCGTGAGTCGAACGTCGTGACGCTCGACCTGCTCGACCAGCTCGTGCGCAACAACATCGCGCCCGAGTCGTGGGACGCCGACCCGGCGAACAGCCTGCGCATCAACGAGTCCGGCGTGATGGTCGTGAACCAGACGCCCGAGGTGCACGACCAGATCGCGCTGCTCCTCGAGGACCTCCGCGAGGCGACCGGCATCATGGTCGACATCCAGTCGAACTTCCTGCAGGTCGAGGACAACTTCCTGGAGGACATCGGCGTCGACTTCCGCGGCCTCGGTCAGCCGGGCCCCGGCACGAACAACTTCATCAACGACTTCGGTGACGCGACGACCCAGGCCACGCTCGGCCGGGAGATCGGCCAGGGCACCGACCTCGGCTTCTACTACGTCGACGGCAGCCGCGCGGACAT